>NZ_JBADWU010000001.1:0-16263 GCF_056203535.1 Candidatus Limimorpha sp.
ATTTGCCAGAATTCATTTCTTACAGATTTTAACACCAGTAAGAAACGAAAGAATTTCAAATCGATTTTGTCAAAAAACTCTATAAATTATAAAAAACCAACACATTACAAGAAAATTTAAAAAGTTAACGCACCAGTATTAGTTGAACATCTATTAGAACTTGTCTCTCAAATCATTCCTGGTAGTACATATGATTATGCACGACCAGGAACAAATAAAGCTCGTCTTATCTCTGTTGATATTGCTTCTACTAAAATTCAGATAGCAAGAGTTTCAGGAGATGGTACTTTAACGCAAAGTTCGATTGCCTCAGACAGTTTAAACACTTTGGCGTCTAGGATTGTTGAAGACACACCAATAAGCATTGATGAAGCTCTCTTAAATGGCGGAAATCAGCGATCTGTTGTTGAAGCATTGTTGTTGCGTACAGCAGAATTCTATAGCTGCAAAGTAGGTAGAAATAAAAATATAGTATGGGTGCCCTCAAGACCACATAAAATAGGAGAACATTTAGAAATCAATTTGTCAGAACTACATCCAGACAGCAGTGTCGATAGTATTTTAGATGACATCTCCGAGCTCTTTACTGCTTATCTCAAAAATGAAGGAAAATCAGAAGCGACAATTGACAGGTATGTAAAGCAAGTCCCCAATAATAGTGAAGTGCAGAATGTTGTACAATCTGTTGCTGGCACAACTGCGTTGTTTGACGTAATGGATGTGGCTAAATTGCTTCAAATCAGTCAAAAAGTTGCAGCTCAAGATTTTGACCAAAAAGGCGGCAATATGTATTCTGCTGGGATTAATGCTTTTGCACATTTTGTTAGCAACTATTATCTCTTTTTAAAGTACATAGCAAGAAATAACAAAAATACTTTAGTACATATTCCAAATCCATCGAATCATCCTCTCCAGCAAATCTTCTACGGTGCCCCTGGCACAGGCAAGAGCCATAAAATAGACGGAGAAACAAACGATGATAATTCCATAAGGACGACTTTCCATCCTGACACCGATTATGCAACATTTGTTGGAGCTTACAAGCCCATGATGGAAGAAACGGAAGTCCGCGTTGTTCCTGTTGTCCTTAACAATGGTGCAAGCTTTGACCAAAACAATGGCACATATAAAGAAAAACGCATCGTCTATAAATACGAACCTCAAGCGTTTCTGAAAGCATACGTTGAAGCATGGAAAAGATACTTGAACAGGCAAGAGGGTGAAGACGACAGCTATTATCTTGTAATTGAAGAAATAAACCGTGGCAATTGCGCCCAAATATTTGGCGATTTGTTCCAGCTGCTCGACAGGGAAAATAATGGTTTTTCAAGTTATGCCATTTCACCAGAAAGTGCCATAACCAAATATTTGGCTGGAGAAGCCCAAAGTGCCGATGGCACAAAGTTCTCTGATTTGGTTTTCAGCAATGTTATAAAGAAAAGAGAGAATGATGCTGAAAAGATGATTGCTACTGCTGACGATTTGAAAGCAGGTAAGCGTTTGGTTCTGCCGCCCAACCTCCACATCTGGGCCACTATGAACACCTCCGACCAGAGCCTCTTCCCAATTGATTCAGCTTTCAAGAGAAGATGGGATTGGAGATACATCAAAATTAAGGATGAAAAAAAGAGTTGGACTATCGAAGGTGGACATGATTGGTGGAAATTCCTTGAAAAGATTAACAAGGTGGTCCTTGGCATGACGAGTAGTGCCGACAAGCAATTGGGCTATTTCTTCTGCAAGGCCAATGATACAAACAACGGAATCAGCAAGGAGACATTTGTCAATAAAGTGTGCTTCTACCTTTGGAACGATGTGTTCAAGTCTTTTTATTCTGATGAATATGCCGATTTGTTCAAAATTAAGAAAGATGGAAATGATGGTGAACTTACTTTCCCCGATTTCTTTGACGACAATGGCAATGTGGATTCCGAAATAGCGGAACAGTTTATCGGAAATGTAATGAAATTCGGTGAAAGTCAGGACAAGCCAACAGAGAACCAAGAGGCTCAGGCATAATCATGTATATTCTTTTTGAAGACCATCAGTATAAGTTGACCGACAACGAACTTGTGTTGCCGCAGATTTGCCATTGGCAGGATGTCAACGGCAAGTACTCCACTGGTTTTGTAGGCTATTTCTACGAACCGAAAGTGAGAGATTGTGTCTTCATTTTACCCAAGGTACTGCTTGACGAGAACGAAATGCTAGTCACCGACAGAGGCACTTTGGTTGACCCAGCCGACATCATTTCGCCCGAAGGTCAGGATGTGCATCTGAGCGACAACTTCAAGCGCTTTTTGTATGAGTTTGCCGTTTGGATTTATCGTGCGGTGAGTGTATTCCGTCAGAAAAATCCAAATTCCAACAACCTTTTGTATTGCAGCATGCCGCAATCGGGTGTAGGCAAGCGTCATAAGGCCAACACTTATCTCGATGTCATTCTTTCGCTTATCCGCTTCAATCAGGAAAACCAGGATTTCTTTTTCTTCATCGCAAAGAATGCTCACTCAGGCTACAACAAAATCAGTTGGACAAAGACGATTTCACATTCTCAGGCTTTTGTACAAAACGGCATCCCTGTTTATATCGATCCGGTGAACCGGAAACGTGAAATCAATTTCGATGAAGAATTGTTTGTCATTTTCTTCTCCATTCTTGATTATATCAACCATGAGTATGGTTTCCAGGCCCCCATCTGTCTGCAATATGAATTGCTAAGCAAGCAGGAATTCAGACAGTATCTGAAAAATGATAAAGGCCGAAATCGTCTGCGCCAAATCCGCTACCGTTATTTTTCCGACAAGGCCTTGCTGCTGTGGGAGTTGTGTTATGCATTTTTCGACAGTTCGTATCAGATGGCGGTCAATGCCCAACAGAAAGAGTATTTGCTGGTAAAGAGCTTCGATGTGGTTTTTGAATCCATCATCGACGACTTGCTTGGCGACAAGAACTTGCCGCCCAAACTGAAGGCTCAAAAGGACGGAAAACTGATTGACCACCTGTACAGTTACACCAGTCTAACCGAAAACGACCTGAATACTTATTACATTGGTGATAGCAAGTATTACAAACGGAACACACAGATACAGGAAAAACCCGAATATAAGCAATACACCTATGCCCGGAATCTCATTCAGTGGAATCTTGATTATTTCCGAGACGGCAATGATGCGACAGACAAAATCCTTCCTTTGCGCGATGAACTCACTGAAGGCTACAATGTAGTGCCTAATTTCTTTATTAGTGCCAAGATGGAGCCAGACCTCAGCAAGCACGACACCATTGATTTGAGCCAAAAACACAAAACGTCGTTTTCTTCGTTACAGTTCTTGAATCGGCTTTTCGACCGCGACACTTTGCTTGTGCTTCATTACGATGTCAATTTCCTATATGTTGTCACACTATATGCACGCAACAAATCGACAGAAAAAGCGGCATGGAAAATCAAGGTGCAAAACATTTTCAGGGAAAAGATACGCGAAGAATTGGAAAAACTATATCAATTCCGTGTTATGACAGCCCGTCCTGGAGTAAATGAGGAGAAAGTGATAAAGGAGAATTTCCAAACGCTTTTGGGCAAAGTGTTCATGCCTTACGACGTAAAGGATGACCGACAGTTCTATTCGCTTGCATTGGCTATTCCGAATGAGATAAAAGTCAAATCTGACAGGGAAAGACAAATCATAGCAGATGAAAACGAAGAAGTGCTCAATTTGGTGGAGCAGTATTTCTATGTTGAGCCTTGCCGTTTGGGTGATGATCCTTATGAAAAGTTGAAAGATAAGATTCAAGGACAAAAACAGCCATCGGCGAAACCGACTGTTAATCATGCATTTGTCACAGTTCACCATTTGGAGAACTATCTTGATGATTATGTTCTCATAGGCCATGTGAAAGATGAAGAGCATTTGAATTGGATTTTCAGCAAGTTTACTGAATACAAACGCAAAAAGAATGGCCACAGACAGCCTTTTGGGAAATACAGCAACATCTATAATGTGCGTTGCGGAAGCAATAGGGAGGGTGCAATCAAACACTCACAGAAAGGCACTTCCCATGTCCGTTTCGTAATACTCTGTGACGAGGACACTGAAACGATTTATGGCGTATATAGAGCCGAATACACTTCGCACGTTTTCACCACAGAACAAATGGCTGAATTGAAATATAATAACCCCGATGGTCCTTACAGATGCTATATTTTGGAAGAAGAAGTAAATATTGGAGAAATCAATTTGTCAGGACTGCTTGCCGCAAAATATCAAGAAGGTCATCAAAAATACGCACCTATCTATATGACTAGTGAGGAACTAATGGAGTACAGGAAATAATGTCCCTTCCCGAAGCCATAGTATATTGCCTCATCACCTCGAACCGCGGCATGCGGACCGAGCAGCTCGCCGAGATGATCAACGCGAAGCAGCTCCATGTGCGCAAGGACGGACAGCCCGTCACGGGCAAACAGGTCTATGCCGTCTGCATGCGCTACCCCGACATGTTCTGTAAGTCGGAAGGACTTATCAGGCTGCTGGTGTGAGGGGGTGATGGGTAGCTTGCAAGATTGCAACCCTTTTGCACCAAAAAAGAAATTTCGGATATTTGCACCGTGAACCAATGAAAGTCATATAGCCATGAAAGAAGACAGAATGCATAGACGGACAGAGCGCAGACGCAGAAAAAGACTGTGAGAACTCTGGAGAGACCAGTATCAGGTGCAGGACCAGGAAACTGCCTCAAACGACATTTTGGACGACATCCTTCCCGAAAGCCTCAAGCCTTACAAGTTTTTTATATGGATGCATTTCTTGGATCATCTTTGAGCACGCTCCTCTTCCCCATCCTCTTTCTCTGGCAGCTGCCACAGAACCTTGTGGCCCTGGGCTTACTGCTGTTTTCGAAGAAGGTAAGGCTCATCGACTACCGACATTATTGCCTTGTGCTGGAGGCGCGGCTGCCGAAAAGCGCCGGCGGCATATCGCTCGGCAACTTCGCCATCGTGTGCCCCGAATGTGCCCATGATGAGTGTACCATCCGCCACGAAGCCGACGGCCACACCGTCGACTCCAAAATCTTCGGTCCGCTCTACCTGCTCGTCGTCGGGCTGCCTTCGGCCTTGCACCTCGTGTGGTACAACCGCCACGGCAAGGGCAAGGACTACCACGACTTCTACACCGAACGCTGGGCCGACCGCCATGCAGGGCTTCGGTAAGGCAATTAAAATACCATCTATATACTTTCTTTTAGATTCAAACAAAATGCCTGCCGGACGCAGAGAAAAGACCGCGAATCGGGCGAATGAGGCCTTGCTACGCAAGTCCTTGCAGCACAGGCAAAGAATGTCTAGCCACTCACTTTACAACGATTGGCGTATGGTGACGCATGCCGTCGCGGGTGGTTCTTTTCGTTTATTGATGTTTATTATGAATCTGTAGACAGCGCCTTTGCGCACTGCAAATGTACGCTTTTTCCCGTTGGAACAAAACTTCAGCAATGTTTCAGCAAACCCAAAAAGAAAACCGCTACAACTTATCGATTATCAATTTGTTATAGCGGTTATTTTGTAGCCCAACTAGGACTCGAACCTAGATTTAAAGTTTAGGAAACTTCCGTTCTATCCCTTGAACTATTAGGCCATCTCCTGTTTTTCGCGGCAAAGATAGGAAAAATTTTGGAGTTTAGAGTCTGGAGTTAGAAGTATTTTACATTTATATTGCTTTTGGCTATTGGCTATTGGCTTTTAGCTATTAGCTTGGCTTCGCCGCTAGTTGGGGCTGTCGCCGCAACGAACCTACGGCGAAGCCAAGCCAGAGGCCAGAGGCCAAAAGCCAATAACCTTTTTCGAAACTGCATAATAAAGCGATAATACTATAACTCCAAAACAATCGGGCAATGGTCGGAGTGCTTCACATCGGGCAGAATGTCAACGGATTTGATTTGATTCACAAGGCTTTCCGTGACGATATGGTAGTCGATGCGCCAGCCCAAGTTCTTCTCGCGGGCATTGGCACGGTAGCTCCACCAGCTATAGCGATTGGGTTCCTTCACCAGATGGCGAAAACTATCGACATAGCCATCGTTGAGGAAACTGGTGAACCACTCACGTTCCTCAGGCAAGAAACCCGATGAAGTGACGTGCGCCTTCGGGTTGTTGATGTCAATGGCCTCGTGACAGATGTTGTAGTCGCCCGACAGCACCAGGTTGGGACGCTCCTTGCGCAACTCATTCACATAACTGCGGAAAAACGAAAGCCACTGCATCTTGAACTCTTGACGCTCGTCGCCCGTGGTGCCCGAAGGATGATACACGCTCACCAACGACAAGTCGCCAAAATCAACACGCAGGAAACGACCTTCATCATCATAAAGCGGATTACCCATTCCATACACCACATTATCAGGATTTTGCTTGCAAATCATGCCTACACCGCTGTAGCCTTTCTTTTTGGCCGAAAACCAGAAATGCTGATAGCCTAACATTTCGAAATCCATCAAGGGAATCTGGTCGGGTGTGGCCTTCAGTTCCTGAAAACACAACACCTCAGGCTGATATTGCTCAATCCATTGCAAAAGCCCTTTGCTGATGGCAGAGCGTATGCCATTCACATTATAACTGACTATTTTCATATCCATTTCATTTAACGCTGCGAAAATATGAATTTTATTGTTCAAGTGAACAATTGATTTTCCTATTTTAGCGGCCTGAAACAGCAAAACGATGCTCAAGGAGAAAATCAAGACATGGATTGAACGCTTCAACGAATGGCGCGTAGGCCGACTCTCCGACCGTGCCTTCATGATTGCACTTAGCATCCCGACTGGATTTTGTGCCGGATTGACAGCCGTCATTATCAAGAAGTTAGCCCACGGCATACGCGATTCGGTGCTTAGTTTTCAGTTCAATTATTCGCATTTGCTTTATTTCATTTGTCCGGCTATCGGCATCCTGCTTACCATCCTTTTCTGCAAATTTGTCCTGAAAAAGGAAGTCGGGCATGGCATTCCGGGCATCCTCTACGCCATTTCGAAAAACAAAGGGAAAGTGAGCCACACCAGCACATGGTCATCCATCTTCACCAGTGCGCTAACCGTCGGTTTCGGCGGTTCGGTAGGTCTGGAAGGTCCTTCGGTTTCGACAGGTGCCTCCATTGGCTCCAACATTGGGCAGCTGCTCAAATTGGATTACAAGAAAATCGTGCTCCTTATCGGCATGGGGGGCGCAGCAGCCTTGGCCGCCATTTTCCAAGCCCCGATAACAGGCGTCGTCTTTGCACTTGAAGTGCTGATGATCGACTTGTCGCTTGGTGCCTTAGTGCCCATCATCGTGTCATCATTTGTGGCTATTCTGACATCGTATTTCCTTTTAGGTCAAGCCGTTGAATACCCGACAGCCATCAGCGAAGGCTTCATTCCCACCAATGCCATTTTCTACATCGGTCTGGGTCTTTTCGCCGGACTGATTTCTGCCTATTTCCTGAAAGTGACTTTCAGCGTTGAAAAACGATTCAAGCACATCGAATCGCCTTGGAAGCGTTTCTTCCTCGGCGCCACGCTGTTAGGTCTGCTGATTTACCTCTTCCCTGCCCTTTACGGCGAAGGCTACGAGGCCATCAACAAGGCCCTTGCCGGTGATTACAGTCCCATTTTCGGCAATCCATTTTTGGCCCGGTTCAAAGGCATCGATTGGATTACCTTGGTGCTGTTTTTGGGCATCATATTGTTGAAAGCCTTTGCCACGGCCTTCACTTTCGGAGCCGGCGGCGTGGGTGGCACCTTTGCTCCCGCCCTGTTCATAGGCGCTTTCACAGGATTGTTTTTCGCCCTGGCCATCAACTATTTAGGCATCGGGGGCCTTGACCCTGCAAAATTCGCCTTGGTCGGCATGAGCGGTCTGGTGGCCGGAATGCTCCACGCACCGCTGACGGGCATCTTCCTCATTGCCGAAATCACCAACGGCTACGCCCTCATCGTGCCGCTGATGATTGTCGCCACGTTGTCGTATGCCGTCAACCACATCTTTTTCAAACATTCCATTTACACGAATGCCATCGCTGAAGAAGGTGTCGAGGTTACGCACAACAAAGATAAGAGTATACTCAACATGATGACGGTCAATCAGTTGATTGAGACCAATTTCAGCAGCATCGACCCCGATAAGACTTTCGGCGACCTGATTCCGATAATAGCTTCCTCAAAGCGTAACATCTTCCCTGTTGTCGACAAGGGAGGCAATTTCTGCGGTCATGTGCTTTTGGACGACATCCGCAGCATTATGTTCGACCAAAGCATCTACGACCGTTTCATTCTCGACTTCACCGTCATTCCCGAATACGTCATCAATCCCGATGACCCGATGGAAAATATTGTGAGAAAATTTGAGATTTCCGGAAAATACAACATTCCCGTCGTCAAAAACCGTAAATATCTGGGTTACATGTCAAGAGCCAATGTTTTTTCGGTATATCGCGACATGTTGAGCGAGATTTCAGACGACTAATTTGCCATTTTGGCCAATAAAAACCTTCGGTCAAAGACAATAATTCATTATCTTTGCCGTTCTTTACCTTTATAAACACGATTTATACACATGAAGAAAACCATAGTATTTTTTATTTGCTTATTCCTCACAATTGGCGCAACTGCACAAGATAAGAAAGGATTTTTCCAACGCATTAAAGAAAAAAACGCAACCGTAGTTTACGACACCATATATATTTACATAGAATCACAGACGCCCGACACCTTATCAGTAGACGAGGAAGAAGGACAAGAATTGGAAGGCAGCATTCCCATACCTTTCGACACCTTGGACACCGACGACAAATTCCAGAAAATCCTGCTGTTTGACGATTTCACTTGGGCCTATTTCGACATCACCAAACCCATTTTGCCCGACACGCTCGACACCGACCACTGGGACACCGACCAGGTTCACAGCTACCGCGATATTGAATTGAAAGACATTCCCGATGAAGTCAATTTGGTATTGGTCGATTCCCTTCACGGCTACTGCATTCCACACCCAGGTCCTGTCGTTTCAACATTCAAATACAGAAGAAGACGCCCGCACAAAGGCATTGACATCAGCCTGAACAAAGGCGATGCCATCTATGCAGCCTTCGATGGCGTAGTGCGCGTTGCACTTCCAACCAGATATACAGGAGGTTACGGCAATGTTTTGGTCATCCGCCATGCCAACGGCTTAGAGACTTATTACGGACACTTGAGCAAATACATCGTGAATAGCGGCGACATTGTCAAGGCTGGCGAACTCATCGGCTACGGAGGATCGACAGGCCGCTCGACAGGTCCTCACCTCCATTTCGAAACCCGCTACATGGGCAAGCCTTTCGACCCGGAACGCATTTTCGACTTTGAACACGGAAAACTGCGCGACACAATCTTCACACTCAAGAAGCATTATTTCAACATCAATTCCCATTACGGGCAAACCGACAAGCAGTCAATCAAAGCCAGTAAGGAAAAGCCAAAGACAACTGGTGCCGTCTACCACAAAGTAAAATCAGGAGACACCCTCAGCAAAATTGCCAAAAAATACGGGACAACCGTGAAGGCAATCTGCCGGCTGAACGGAATCAAAGAAACGAAGATACTGCAAATCGGTCAAAAACTGAGGGTGAAATAACAGGCCATGATCCGAAAAGCCACTACAGACGACCTCGAAAGCATACTCGAAATTGTGAGTGATGCCCAGCAATCGCTGAAAAACCGTGGCATCGACCAATGGCAAAATGGCTATCCCAACCGCGAAAGCATACTTTCCGACATCAGCAAAGGCATAGGTTTCGTCGTGCTCTGCCATGATGCAATCGCTGCATACGCAGCCATTATCATCAACGGAGAACCTGAATACCAGCACCTTGACGGGAAATGGCTCAGCGAAAATGATTATGTGGTGATACACAGGATTTGCGTCAGGAAAGCCTACACACGCCAAGGCCTTGCCTCTTGCCTGATGCACAAAGCCGAAAAAATAGCACATTCCGAAAACGTTCATAGTTTTAAAATCGACACGCACAAAGACAACCGTTACATGATTGAACTTCTTGAAAAAGAAGGCTTTACATACTGTGGCGAAATCCATTATCCACATGGCGAGAGAATTGCATTCGAAAAGTTATTGCTGCAATAAAAATCGTATTTTTGCGCCTTGATTTTTACATTGAAAACAATTCTTTCATGTCTCTTATCATTCTCTCAACAACAATATATAAATCAATTGATTGCGCCATCATAAACCTTGTTAATCTGTTTGCAGTAACAAAGGATTCTCACCTTGCCATCATCGCGGCTTTGTGTGCGCTCATCGTTCTCCTCATTTTTATTTACAGCATCTGCATTGAAAAAGGGAAGCGCAAGAACAAGAGACGCGAAAAGGAACTGATTTCGGAATCGGACAAACTGCAACTCAAAATCATTGAAAAAACCGCCGAAAGCGATGCTAAAAGCAAACAAATCAAGGCATTGCAGAAAGAACTTGATTCCGTGACAGGAGAACAGAATGTGCCCCAAATGCAGTATGAAGAAAGAATAGCATTGCTGAAGCAGAACGACACTTGCCGCAAAGTGCTTGACAAAGTGAACAGCGAATACATTAAATCGGGGCAAAACTACCCAAAGCTGACACTGACCGACACACAAAAGGCCTTCATATTCAAGGCTGTCGACACGGCTTTCCCCGGATTTTCAATGAAAATCATCAAGCAATATCCCCGCCTGACCACTTCCGACGTGTTTTATTGCTGTCTCTACATCATCGGCTTGAACGAGAAACAGGCAGCAGCCATCACCGGCAAAACCTATCAGGCGGTTTGGGCGCGTTCAGCCAAGATGAATGAGATTTTCGGTAGCGATGCCAACCTGAAAATCATCTTGAAGGATTTTCTTAGCCAATGGAAATAGCCTCCCCTCAACGAACAGAATGTAAATCTCGCAAACTATTTAGAACTGCATAACGGAAAATCTCCACATATCACACGTATCTGCACATATCTTTTTCCTGCGCTAGCCAAATTTGTGACAATTCATGCGCTGTTCCCTGCGCTCCCTGAGCCTGTCGAAAGGGCTTGTCGAAGGGCGCTTTCAAAAATTCATCAATAAAATCCGTAGTTGTTTAATAATCAGCAATTCGAAAAATCAAAGTTGTGAAGCGATATCCTCTTTGAGCACACCATTGTTGAATAGATTCCTGACCAGTTCGTCGCGGCGGATGTGATAGGTCTTGATGCCGAGCCGTTTAGCAGTTTCAATGTTTTCAGCCGTGTCGTCGATGAAAAGCGTCTCTTCGGGATTGAGGCCTTCGTGGTCAAGGATGAATTCAAAGAAACGCGGGTCGGGCTTTTCCAAATGGATGTCGAATGAGAAATAAGCCTTGTTGAAAAGCTCGTCAAATTCCTGATAGCCGAAACGCAACTGCAAATCCCTGACATAAAGGTCGTAATGGATTTCGTTGGAATTGCTCGCCAGGAAAATCTTGTAGTGTTTCTTCACCTTTTCGATGGCTTCGATGCGTTCCCTCGGAATGTCGAGCAACATGGCGTTCCAGATGGAATCAAATTTCTCATCAGTCATCTTGCTAATGTTGAGCGCAGCCTTCAGTTTCTTGCGGAAAGTCTTGGCTGAATAGATGCCCGTATCGAATTTACTGAGCAAATCAAGAATTTCGGGTGATTTCAGAAGCTCCATATCTAAGAAGCCTGATTTTCGTAATTCGCTGAAAGTCAGTTGTTCGTCTATGCCGAGGATTACGCCTCCAAGGTCAAAAATGATGTTTTTTATCTTTGCTGTCATAATTTATCAGATTTTTCCTTTCAAATTTTCTGCAAATTTGTAACTTTGCAGCGCAAAAAGCAAGTAAATAACAAAAAAATTGCTGTTTTTGTTCGTTTTTTGCGGTCCTATAGCGCAGTTGGTTAGAGCAACTGACTCATAATCAGTAGGTCCTAGGTTCAAGTCCTAGTGGGACCACTAGAAAATGCAGAGTTTTGGCTCTGCTTTTTTCGTTTTTATATTGCCTTTGTGGATTATTTATTAGATTTGCAGTCTCGTAGATTGACAACTAAGATAATTGATATATGAAGACTTTTCTACTGATAATCCTTTTGTGTGGCATTTCAATTTTGTGCATGAGTCAGAGCTTTGTTTCTGTTGACACTTTGGATAATAGTAATGTCCACATAATAACGGATGACTTTGAAGGTGTTATCTTTAATCCAAATAACAATTCTTATTATGTTGATTCCTCAGAAACTAAGTGGATGCCAACGATTGAAGATGTGTTATTGTCTGATAATATTATCAGGAAATATGTAACCAAGAAAGAAAGTAATGTGGCTGTTGTATTTGGAGATTCACCCATTATTTCTGAAAATTTCGATAAATTCGTGCGCCAATACATGGGATATGTTGATAATCACGGAAGAAAAAAGATGTATGTTAAATTTGTCTGGAAGGAAGCAGCGGAAAATGATGATTTTCCGTGGTTAGAACATTTTGTTGGTGTCATTGGCGGAGGAACTTATTTTTGGGGAATTAAGGTTGATTTAAAACGCAAGAAATGCTATGACTTTATGATGGACTAATGTCATATTCAAATTCAAGAAAATGTGTATTTTTGCACCATAATTAAATGGATTATGGCAAAACCAATTGAAGCTACCCCAGTATTAGAGGGAGAGAATGCTTTCGCTTTTATCGCAGAAATGGAAAAGCGGGAAAAAGTATCGAAAGAGGAAAAGTATCGTATTAAGGCAGATGCCGATTTGATGCGTTCGATGCTTACTTTTGCCTTTTAATGTTTGAATAATTTCATAAGTTTTTGGCTTAATAATATGCAAGAAAATAACGAAGATATTACCCGTACCGAACTCGATGAACTTGGAGAGTTCGGACTTATCGACCAATTGACCACCGATTTCCCTTTGCGGAACGAATCGAGCCTGAAAGGTGTCGGCGACGATGCCGCAGTCATCAATCATGAAGGTGAACGCACTTTGGTCTCCGTCGATATGATGATTGAAGGCATTCATTTCGACATGACTTATACGCCCCTGAAACATTTGGGCTACAAGGCCGCCGTGACCAATTTTTCTGACATTTACGCCATGAATGGCACGCCGACCCAGATTGTGGTCGGATTGGGCGTCTCGAACCGCTATTCCGTCGAGGCTTTGGACGAACTGTATGCCGGCATCCGTTTGGCCTGCGAGCGTTATAATGTCGATATGGTCGGCGGCGACACGACAAGCAGCAAGGCCGGTCTTGTGATTTCCATCACGGTCATCGGCAAGGCTAAGGAAGAAGACATCGTTTACCGCAATGGCGCCAAGAAAAACGATTTGCTTTGCGTGAGCGGCGATTTGGGCGGCGCCTACATCGGCCTGCTGATTTTGGAACGCGAAAAGGCTGAATTTCTGGCCAATCCGAACATGCAGCCGAAACTGGAAGGCTTGGATTATGTGCTTGAACGTCAGCTGAAGCCCGAAGCACGCAAGGATATTGTGGCGCAACTGAAGGAATTGGGCATCAAGCCGACTTCGATGATCGATATTTCCGATGGTTTGGCTTCCGAAATCCTGCACCTCTGCAAGCAGTCGGGCGTGGGGTGCCAGTTGTATGAAGACAAAATCCCGATGGATCCGACGACGGTGAAACTGTCGAAAGATTTCGACATCGTGCCGAGCATCGCAGCATTGAGCGGTGGAGAGGACTATGAACTGCTTTTCACCATCGACCAGAAGGATTACGAAAAGATAAAGACCATTTCGTCCGATGTCTCGGTTATCGGCTATATGACTGAAGACAAAGGCGTTGCCGAAATGGTGACCAACGATTTGCATGTTTTCCCGCTGAAAGCGCAAGGCTGGGACCACATGAGAAAAAAGGAGTGAAGAATTAGGAGTGAGGAGTTAGGAGGAAATTGGAGGAAGAAAAAATTGGACACGTGTTCGCCCTGAAAGGGCAGATTAGTACAGCAAAGGGCAGAGTGAGCAATGCGAACGCCGCCCTTTGCGAATAAATGAAAACAATAAATGATAGATTTGCCCGAAAACATAAAAGCAAAATTGGCCGTCCTGCCGTCGAAGCCGGGCGTGTACCGCTATTTTGACAAGGATGGCGTGCTGATTTATGTCGGTAAGGCAAAGAACCTGAAACGGCGTGTTTCCAGTTATTTTAATAAGGAGCAATTTGGCAAAACGAAAGTCTTGGTGAGCAAGATTGCCGATTTGGAATACAGCATCGTCGATTCGGAATCGGAGGCTTTGTTGCTTGAAAATACGATGATTAAGCAGTACAAGCCGCGCTACAACATCCTGCTCAAGGACGACAAGACCTACCCTTGGCTTTGCGTGAAAAACGAGCCATTTCCGCGCGTTTTCCTGACCCGCAAGAAAGTCAACGATGGCTCGGATTATTTCGGGCCTTATCCTTCGGTGCGCACGGCGCATATCCTTTTGGATTTGTTGGGACAGGCTTATCAGATGCGTTCTTGCCGCACGCCGCTCACGGTGCAGAATGTCGAAAAAGGTAAATACAAAGTCTGCCTCGATTTCCATATTCATAAATGCGGCGGCCCTTGTGAGGGTTACGTTTCGCAAGAGGATTATGGCAAGATGATTGCCGAAATCAAGGAGATTGTGCGTGGTAACTTGCAGTCGGTTTTGCGCGATTTGAAGGCGCAGATGATGGATTGCGCTTCACGTATGGAGTTTGAAAAAGCGCAGGTAATCAAGGAAAAATACGATTTGTTAGAGAACTACCGCAGCCGTTCGACGGTGGTCAGCACGACGATTCATAATGTTGAGGTTTTCTCCTACATTGATGACAACGAGTCGTTTTATGTGAATTACATGAAAGTGGTCGATGGTGCTGTCATCCAATCGCATTCATTTGAGATGAAACGGCGTTTGGAGGAAAGTGCCGAGGAATTGTTGCTGCTTGCCATAACGGAATTGCGGCAGCAAATGGTCAATCATGCCACTGAAATCATTGTTCCGATGAAACTCGATTTTGCCATTGATAATGTTGAGTTTACCATTCCGCAACGCGGCGACAAGAAGCAGCTTTTGGAACTTTCGCGCCGCAATGCCGCGCAATATAAGATTGACCTTGAGCGTCAGCGCTCGCTCGTCGATCCTGAACGGCATCAGAAACGGGTGCTGAACCAGTTGAAAGAAGAGCTGCATCTGCCTGCTTTGCCCGAAGTGATTGAGTGTTTCGACAACTCCAATTTCCAAGGCGATTATCCTGTGGCGGCTATGGTGCAGTTTGTCAATGGCAAGCCGAATAAGAGCGCTTACCGTCATTTCGACATTAAGACGGTTGTCGGTCCCGACGATTATGCTTCGATGAAGGAAGTGGTGCGTCGCCGCTATTCGCGCCTTATTGCCGAAGGACAGCCGCTGCCGAATCTAATCATCACTGATGGCGGCAAAGGCCAGATGGAAGTGGTGCGCCAAGTGATTGAAGATGAACTGCATGTAAAAATCCCGATTGCCGGTTTGGTGAAGGACGACCGCCACCGCACCAACGAAATGCTATATGGTTTTCCGCCGAAAGTTGTTGGCGTGAAACTCAATTCGGAGCTGTTCCGCTTGCTGACTTACATTCAGGACGAGGTTCACCGTTTCGCCATTACGCATCACCGCAAGAAATTCGAGAAAGGTTTTATGCACTCCGAACTAGCCGACATCAAAGGCATTGGAAAAGCGACGGCTGAAAAACTGCTGCTTGAATTGAAATCAGTGGCCAACATCAAGGAAGCAAGCGAGGAAAGACTTGCAGAAGTGATTGGGCCGGCTAAAGCCAAATTGGTATTTGAGCATTTTAAGTAAACACGGATTTTTTCCGCAAACTTTTTCCGAAACAATTTTATACACCTTAAATCCGCAACCGATCTGCAAGAGTAATGAGTTCCAAAGTAGCAGGCCGGGAAGATGCCTTCAGGCCGTAGGGAATGGCATTTAGGTGTTTCCGTTGCACAAAATCCCCTTACCCCACGATGCGTCTTGAGGCAATACGCGGTCATCGGCCAGTAAGGAGCCGGCCTTATCCGCCGCCTGCCGCGAATGCGCCTGCATAGGCGTGGTTACAGGAGTAGATGTTCAGCACGTTGCGCCTTGCCGTCCTGACCCACTTGGCCGGCACGGAGACGAACCTGAAGACGAAGGCCTTGATGCGGCTGGTGGGCTTCAGCCCGAAGCGCCCGACGCCGACCCTCTGCATGACGGCCTTGTAGAAGTT
>NZ_JBADWU010000002.1:0-32991 GCF_056203535.1 Candidatus Limimorpha sp.
ATTTGCCAGAATTCATTTCTTACAGATTTTAACACCAGTAAGAAACGAAAGAATTTCAAATCGATTTTGTCAAAAAACTCTATAAATTATAAAAAACCAACACATTACAAGAAAATTTAAAAAGTTAACGCACCAGTATTAATATGACTTTTTTCTTTCTGGCGTGGCCACATACAGCACTTGTGGCAATGGTTGATTGTTTTCGTTCATACAAATAGATTTTGTTTTTGATATTTTATTTTATTATTTATTACAAAAAGCAAGTATGAGACCAATGAGCGTTATAAGGACGATGAGGATGGGAATCAATTTCTTTTTTCTCTTATTTTTCAGAAAAAAAACCCTAAATTTCTCAACATCTGTTTCATATAACGACAAATTAAGCATTTCAGAATAACGCTTCAAAGTTTCAATTATTTTTTCAAATTCAGACTGCTTTGTCGTGAAAACATAGACAAGATTCCTTCCTACTTCGTCTTTCTCCTTAAAGTTGCCACTCAACTGCCAAAGTTTCTTTTCCTTATTTCTCTTAATATAAAACGCGAGAGACGTGCTGTCGCTTTCACTATGCCTAATGTTGTATTTTTTGCCAAGGGAAGACATAAATTCCATAGCTTCGTTTTGTAAAACATTACCAGAGTAATGGCTCAATTCGCCATCTATTACAAAAAGATCAGGTTCTTCGCGCGAAGCGGCTTGACTCCATAAAAAATCATTCATTGTTTATTTCTTTTTTTTAGTTCATCATTAAGTGTAATAAAAACTGTTTTTGCTCCTTTTCTTTCTGTCAAATTAGTCAAAACCAATGGATGTTCATAAAACACATATTTGTAATCTTTCTCATTCAACAAATTCTTGACACTATCACTTAACATTTCATCTGACATTTTCACCTTATCTCTATGCGTTCCAACGGAAATAAGAACTTTTCCGTTAAGCAAATCCTTTTTATCCCATAAAAAAGAAATCCTTGGATTCACTTCATCATTTCTGTAACTATTGTTGTTCATATATTCATTTATATCAAAAACAAAAAACACCACATCAGATTCTTTCAATTTCTTTTCAAAGACCCCATTCGCTAAAAAATTGACACCTCCACCCATATCACAAAGAACATAGTGATATTTTTCATCTTCATATATAGTACATTCTTCTGTTCCTGTAGGAGAATAACAATGTGTAGGTTCGTCCTTTGAAAGCCATCTAATGAGAGTTGTTTTTCCTGCAGCCCGAGGTCCAGTAAAAAACACTTTTTGGTTTTTTAATTCTTCCTTTGTAATTGCAATTATTATTACCAAGAGTAATATGTAAGCAGCACCGCCAATAATCCACCATTCCATAATTAATTGTATTTAAAAAATCAAGTTATTTTTATCCAATCCTTTCACAATCCAGCCAAGCCATACTCAAAGCTCCGGCTTTCCTAATATCAATTCCGTAAATTCGCATGAAAGCATCCACGACGGGCTGGCCGCCATTGGTCGTTACAGGATTGCTCATGCTGTTTGTCACCACGTCAACGCTCATGCCGCGCTCAATGCGCACGCCGTTTGTGTTTTTGCTGTTTTTGACAGTCACTCTGAATAATGGCATAACCAATTTGTTTTCAAGCCTATAGCTTCCCCGATTCAGCCGTTTCACAATGCGCAAAGAAGGCTAGGAAACTTAATCGTAACTATTTTTGAAATACAGGCTCTGGAACACCTTCGTAAAGAAAACAGACACTGTTTACCTAGCCTGTATGTTTCAAACAGCATTGCTGAATGAATACAACATAGGCTGGCTTTTTCGTGTCTTATATCCCTTTACTAATTTTTCCAGAATTCGTATTTCAAGATACAAGCACAATTTGCCTTCTTGAAGACTGAGATTTCTCCCTCAGTTTCAGGCGCAAAAATAAGAAGTTTTTTTCTTTTGCAAGAAATATAGAAAAAAATAGAAAGAAATTTTTCAAGTGTGGGCAATAGGATTACAGCCTCGACATGATTTCTTCCGGCTGGAATCCAATACGAATTGAATTTCTTTGAGAGTAAATCAAGAAGCCCGGCTCAAAAAAGTCAGAACGCATTGTATAGCAAGTTGCCCTCTATCGCAGTTGCCGTTTCGTCCGGTATTCCACATCCTTTTGCAATTGATTTCCATTGGCTTACAGCATCGCATACCTGTCCGATTATCGCATTGCAATTCTTAATGTGGATGATTTGCGCCACAGCACGGAAATCATCAGCAGTGAAATCTGTCCATTTGCCATTGATCGACATCTGATGCTGCGAAGTCCATTCGCCTTTCGGGTTATAGCAATACGAGACGTCGTAGGCTGGCGAGAGCGACCATTCGCCTTTCTGATTCATTAGGAATGATATGTTTTTTGTGTGGTCATCTTGATTCCTGGCTATCACATTGAAGACCATTCTCCTAAAAAGTTCTTCAGCTTGTTTGTACGGCAAGCGGAGGCGACGCATCACTTGAAACGCCTGTTCGTATGAATAGGCATGAAGCATCTTGTAATCGAAATGAGCCAAGCCGCAAAGCGTCTGCGAGTGCAGTTTTTCATTTCCACCCAAACGGTCGAAACGCCGCGTCATGAAGTGCGCCCGTCCGTTTTCTTCGAGGATACGGCATTCCATCATCTCAATGCCAGCGTTTTTTGCCATCAAATAATAGGCGTATTCAATACGGCCATAATGTTTCGGATCGCCAAGCGAAGCATTTGTCACGCCATCGAGTTTCAAAAGCCAATGTCCGAAACCCTCGGGGGCATCGAGCTGGCCGGAACGGACTTCGCCCGTGTTTTCGTTAAAGGCGACTACGGCTTTTGCCCGTTGACCTCCTGCCGAAGTCCCAACCTTTATTATATTGGCAATTGCCTCTTTCCTGTTGTCATTCAGATTTGCATTGAGTTGCGTCTTGCTATCCATCACCTCTCTCGCGATTTCAACCAAAGAGCTGATTTCAAGTTCTGATTTTTGTTCAAGATGAACGTCTTGCGCCGGGACGAACTCCAACGCCCCCATGCTGCGTTTCCCTTGATAGCAAAGCCGTTCAACGGGATTGGCAAATGTACGTCCATTCATTGCCAGCCACCTGTCGAGCAAGGCCTTGCCGTATGCATCCGGCAAAGCATCGGCCAGAAGTCCAGGCAAACCGAGGAATGTGTCTTTGTTCAAATTGCCAAAAGAAAAAATCCTGTCACCTAAGGGCATCATCAATGGCGAAAGTTCCAAACCGGTTGATTTGAAACCGTCATCGTATTCGAACAATGCCGACTGCCGTTTTTCGTCCCACATCACGGCTCCGACATATTTGCCCCAAATAAAAACTTTAGCGAGGTTTACCATTCCGATTCAGTATTTTTGCCTTTCACATCTTTCGTCGCCCTTTCACGGACTTTCTCCCCATCAAGAATTCTTGCGTAAGCCGTCGGGCTGATTTGCCTTTCCTGAAAAAACACCTCAAGCAGGTCGAGACGGTTCATCGCCCGAAGCACTTGAATAAGCGTCATCAGCGAACAGTTGTGTCCGTTTTCAAGGTTGCTCAGCGCAAAAACCGAAATACCAGCGTTTTCGGCCACATCCTTTTGCTTGATGTTCTGCTCCAGCCGAGTTTCCTTCACTTTCCGCCCAATCATGGCAAGAAGCGCAACATCTGTCAACGAATAAACATCCATATAACTTTAGATATCTCAATATTTAGGCTGCAAAAATAGAAATTATTTTTGATATAACTAAAATTATTCACTAAGTAACTTATTACAAAATTTACAAATAAAGTTATTACTAAGTGGTTTATTACAAACGCGGCTTTTTATTGATTTTTCAGAGCATCTACTTTCTTCATTCCATAATTTCCTACTTTTGCAGCCAAAATCATCATCATGCCGGATTTGAATACCATTACAATGCCCATCGCTGAGGAATTAAAGCATTTCAATCTGCTCCTTGACAAGGAACTTGTGGCTGAAAGTCAACCGCTTTGTGGCATTTTCCAGCATGTGATGAATGCAAAAGGCAAACAACTGAGACCCGTTTTGGTTTTGCTTTCGGCAAAACTTTTTGGCGAAATCAACGACAAGACCTATCGCGCCGCGCTTTTCGTGGAAATGGTTCACACGGCCACACTTATTCATGATGACGTGATTGACGAATCGGGATTGCGTCGTGGCAAACCTTCCGTCAATGCGCATTGGGGAAATAGAACTGCCGTTCTTTCAGGCGATTACATCTTGTCGAAAGCCGTCTTGAATCTTTCTGAAAACGGCGATTACGACATCCTTTCCGAAGTGCTTCGCACCGCCTGCCTGATGAGCGAAGGTGAGCTGATGCAAAGCGACAAGGCTGCGCATTTCGACATCAATGAAGCGGATTATTTCAATATCATCACGCGAAAAACCGCCACTTTGATGGAAGTCTGCTGCAAGACAGGAGCTTTCTCTGTTGATGCCGGCCGACAGCAAATCGGCGCTTTGGCACAATTCGGTAAATACTTGGGCATCGCTTTCCAAATCCGAGACGACATTTTCGATTTTCAGCCTTCGCCGGAATTGGGCAAGCCCGCCGGCAACGACATTCGTGAGCACAATTTCACCCTTCCGTTGATTTTTTGCCTCAATCATTCCAATGAAACCGAGCGCCAGCAATTGCTCTCCGACATTCGTCAAATTGATGAAAATGCAAGTTTGCTACCTTCCATCGTGGAGCGCGTGACCGCCTCTGGCGGTATTGCCTACGCCGAAAGCCGCATGCAGGAATTTGTCAATTTTGCCTTGCAGCAATTGGATGGTTTTCCGCAAAACGAAGCATTTTCCGCCTTGCGTGAATTGGCGCATTATTGCGTGGAACGGAAAGCTTAAAGCAAAATCAATATTTGTTAATCGGATTGCAAATGCCATGTGTTTTGGCCTTATACCTGCGCACTATCAAAGATTTCGGTGTTTCCATACCTGCGCATTGTCAAAAATTATTATTTTTGCGCCATGATTTTCAGAAGAAAAATATATGACAAGCTGCTTGAGTGGAAGCAAACGGCTAAGGGGACGAAGGCTTTGCTCATCGAAGGCGCGCGGCGCATCGGCAAGTCGACCATTGTGGAACAATTTGCTAAAAACGAATACAGATCCTACATCATCATCGATTTCAACGATGTCAGTTCGGTGGTCTTGAATTGTTTTGAGAACTATCTGAACGATTTGGATACTTTTTTCATGATTCTCGGCACCGAATATGGAGTCACCCTTCACCGTCGCGATTCGTTAATTGTCTTTGACGAGGTGCAGCGTTATCCCAGGGCACGCCAATCGGTGAAAAAATTGGTGAAGGACGGCCGCTTTGATTACATTGAAACAGGGTCGCTTATCTCAATCCGCGATGCCGTAAAGGATATCACCATTCCTTCGGAAGAACGTTCCATAAAAATGTATCCGATGAGTTTTGAGGAATTTGCAATGGCTTTCGATGAGGATAATCTCGTTGCCTACATTAAGGAGTGTTTTGCCGAAAAAAAGCCTTTGGAGCGTAATCTTCACAACAAGGCGATGATGCTTTTCAAGCAATACATGCTTGTTGGCGGTATGCCGCAGAGCGTGTCGGCGTTTCTTGAAAACGACTGCAATTTTTCGGCGGCAGATGCCGAAAAACGCGACATCCTTTCGCTTTACCGGAATGACATCATGCGTATCGATGCACAATACCGTTCGAAGGTACTTTCAATTTTCGACCAGTTGCCTTCGTTTCTTTCTAATCATGAAAAGCGGATTGTGTTCTCTGAAATTGCAAAAGGCTCTTATTTCGAGCAATATACCGATACGTTCTTTTGGCTTGGCGATTCGATGATTGTCAACGAATGTTTCAACACAACCGACCCGAACGTCGGACTGAGCCTGAACGAAGACCGTACTTTCATCAAGTGCTATATGGGTGATACGGGTTTGCTTGTCAGCCACGCTTTCAGCGAAAATGAAATTGCCGATGAGCAGCTTTATAAACAGATTTTGCACAACAAACTTTCGTTAAATGAAGGAATGTTGTATGAAAACGTGATTGCGCAAATGCTTGTGGCAAACGGACACAAGTTGTTTTTCTATACGCATTACAACGAGGAAAAGCACCGGAACGACATAGAGATTGATTTCCTGATTTCAAACATGAGCAAAACCAAATATAGGATTTATCCGATGGAGGTGAAATCGTCGGCAAGATACACAACTACTTCTTTGGACAGATTCGGGATCAGGTTTCATGAAAGGGTAGAGGCATCATACGTGATACATCCAAAGAACCTTTCGGTGGAAGGTAGCCGTATTTCAATTCCGCCATACATGACGATTTGCCTGTGAAAACGGTCTTATACCTGCGCACTATCAAAGATTTCGGTGTTTCCATACCTGCGCATTATCAAAAAATGGTGTTTTCATGTAGAAATGCGATCAATCGCGTCTTAAACATATTTTCTTAATCACACGCAATATTTATTATTTTTGCAAGTTAATTAATCCCTTAAAGGAAAGCAAAATGGAAGAAGAAAACCAAGACAGCCAGCAGCAAAAAAAGAAGAAATCGTTGCTGAAACGGCTCAACCAGACCTATCATTTCCTCATGTCGCACGACGAGACGCGAAAACCCATCATGGATTTTCGCCTCAATCTGTTGAAACTGGTTTTGGTTATCATTGGCGTAGCTTTGCTGCTCATCATCATCACGACTTTCATCATAGCCTTTACGCCTTTGCGCGAATACATTCCCGGTTATGCCGATACCAAGTTGAACCGCGAGGTATACAACCTCAACCGCCGCGCCGATTCGCTTGTCGTCGAAATGCAGAAACGCGACAATTATTTCTACAATTTGCAGAAAGTGATAGAAGGTTACGACTTTGCCGCCGATAGTTGCAATGAAGAGATTAATATCTATGCCCCTTTGCCGAAAGAGATGCTCGACACCATCATGTTGAAGAAATCCATTCAGGACAGCTTGCTGAGAATGGAATTTGAAAACGCGTCGCAATACGACCTTTTCGCTTCGCCGGTGGCGGTCTCGCGCAATACGGAGGTGAAGAATTTCTATGTTCCGTTGAGCGGCACCATCATTCAGCCTTTCAATGCGGCAAACGGCCATTATGGCGTCGACATTGTTGCCGAAAAGAACCAAATCATCAATGCCACGCTCGATGGCACCGTGGTGTTCGCCACATGGAGCATTGATAATGGTTATACAATTGGAATTCAGCACGATAATAGCTATTTTTCGACCTACAAGCACAATGCGACCCTACTGAAAAAGGAAGGCGATTTCGTGAAAGCGGGCGAAGCCGTTGCCATTTTGGGCGAATCGGGCGAGTCGGGTGAAGCCGGCAAATCGAAGGAAGTGCCACACTTGCATTTCGAAATCTGGTACAATGGCATGGCGCTGAATCCTGAGGATTACATGAACTTCAAGTCAAACTATTAATCGGTGCTATTCGGAAAAATATTATTTTTGCAAACTTTTTTACACTGAAAACAAACAATCATCATGGTTATATTAATTAAGGTATTGCAATTCATACTTGCGCTTTCGCTGCTGATTATCATACACGAACTTGGTCACTTTACCGCAGCCAAGATTTTCAAGACCCGCGTGGAGAAATTCTATCTTTTCTTCGACTGGGGCTTTTCGTTGGTCCGCTGCAAACGCGTCAATGGCAAGTTGCGTTGGAAATTCTTTGCGAAAAACGTTCCTGAGAAATATGAGGTCGTCGAAAAGACCAATGCCGATGGCAAAAAGGAAAAAGATTACATCCCGATTGACCTCAGCACTTTGCCGGAGGATGACTGGCGTCGCAGCGATAATACGGAATACGGCATCGGCTGGTTCCCGCTGGGCGGCTACAACAAGATTGCCGGCATGATTGATGAATCGATGGATAAGGAAGCCATGAAACAGCCTCCGCAACCTTGGGAGTTCCGCTCGAAACCTGCCTGGCAGCGTTTCATCATCATGTTTGGCGGTGTCTTTATGAACGTCGTGCTCGCATTCATTATTTATATAGGATTGCTTTCCAGCTATGGCAAACAATATCTGCCGACTTCCGAAGTCAACAAATACGGCATTTCCGTTGATAGTCTGGCCTATGAGTTCGGTCTCCGCGACGGCGACAAGATTCTGGCTGTCGATGGCAATTATATTGAGAATTTCGCCCAGATTCCGATGCAGATCATCCTTGAAAAAGCCACTACCATTGAAGTGGAACGCAATGGCGAAAGGGTTTTGATTACTTTGCCTGACGATGCTTTGCAGAAATTGTTGGCCAAGCAGGACGGCAATTTCATTTCTTTCCAGACGCCTTTCGTGGTTCAGGATTTTGGCGATAATTCCGTAGCGCAGGTTGCCGGCGTTGAAAAAGGCGATGTCATCATTGGCGTCAACGGCATTTCCACACCTTATTATCAGAATTTCGTCCGTGTCATAAAGGCATATAAAGACCAGGACATCACTCTGTCGGTGTTGCGCAATGCCGATACTTTGCAATATGCCATGCATCTTCCCGCAGAGGGCATTATCGGTGTCTATATGGGCAACATTAATGACTATTTTGAAATGAGCACCACCGATTATACGCTTATTGAAGCCATTCCGGCAGGTTTCAGCGAAACTTTTTCACAGCTCTCCGATTATTGGAAGCAGGTGAAGCTGATTTTCAGTCCCAAGACAAAGGCCTACGAAAGTGTCGGCGGCTTCATTTCCATCGGCAAGGTCTTCCCCGACACTTTTGAATGGGGCATGTTCTGGCGTTTGACGGCTTTCTTGTCCATCGCCTTGGCGGTGATGAACATCTTGCCGATTCCGGCTTTGGATGGTGGTCACATCCTTTTCCTGCTCTACGAAATGATTACTCGACGTAAGCCAAGCGACAAATTTATGGAAATTGCCGAAACCATCGGTCTGTTTTTGGTGCTTGCTTTGGTGGTTTTGGCCAATGGAAACGATATCATCAGATTGTTCAAGTAAAAAAATAGTGAATTTATATTCGTGATTTTCAATTGTTTGAATGATAACAGGAAAAATTATTTGATTGAGGTAAATACTAAATTCGTATTTTAGCGGTTCAATTCCTACAACAAAAAGTGAAATTGAGTAAGAAATTCAGACATATTGCACTCACCGTGGCCTTGATGATGGCTGTCTTGTCAGGAGCAAAAGCCCAGCAAGCACCTATTTTTACTAATTTCACCAATTCGTATGCCTACGCTAATGCCGGTTTCGCGGGCATGAGTCAGGGCGTCAATGTGTTGGGTCTTTACCGTCAGCAGTATTCGGGATTTACTGATAACGATGGCAATGAAGTTGCACCAACCACATTCCTTTTGACGGGCGATATGCCTTTCAAGGTGTTGCACGGCGGTCTGGGACTTTCCATCGTGCAGGATAAAATTGGTTTTGAGAGCAATACGAATGTCGGCCTCGGCTATTCCTATCATTTGGATTTGGGTGGCTCGAAATTGGGAATCGGCGTGGCGGCGACCTTGCTCAACCGTTCCGTTGATTTCAGCAAACTTACGTCGACCAATTCCGCTGATCCTTTGTTGCAAGGTTTGGGCGAGGAAAGCGACATGATGTTCGATTTCAATGTAGGTGCTTTCTGGCAAGTGCCCGAATCGTTTTATCTCGGTTTTTCCGTTGTCAACGTGTTGGAAACCATGGGCAAGGCTTTGGGGCAGAATGCCGAAAGCAGTGCCAGTTTCACTACCGACCGCACTTTCTATCTCTTTGCCGGTTATCCGTTCTCGTTTGAGATGCTTCCAGCATTCACATTTGTCCCAGCCGTCAGCGTGATGAACGATATCGCTGCAACGCAATTTAACCTGAGCGCGAAAGTGGTATATAATAATGTGTTTTCCTTGGGCGCCAACTACCGTCCGCAGGAATCCATTGACTTGATGGTTGGATTAATCATCAAGGATATCATGATTGGTTATTCGTATGATATTAATACAATGGGATTGGATGTGCCTGGCTCGCATGAAATTGCGGTCAGTTATTGTTTCAAGTTAGACCTTGACCGCACGCCAAGAGACTATCGAAGTGTACGATTCTTGTAAAAATATAGCAGTTTGGAGAAAAAAAATGTTTGTTCAATCATAATATTTTCTAATTTTGGCGGTTCTTAGATGAAAGTCTGAGGTCAGAAATAAGAATTTAGAAGAAGTAAAATAATAGTAATTATATCATTGTTAAGAAGATGAAGAGACTACTGTTCGTATTTTCGGTCGCGTTGCTCCTGAGCGCATGCGGCAATTCTAATCAAGGTGAATTGGTTGGTGTACGCAAAACCAACAAAACCTTCAATCAGCCGGATCCTTACGGCATGGTGTTTGTTCCTCAGGGCAGCTACACCATGGGCGTAGGAGGCGAAGACATTACAGCATCCTACATGAACGAGCCGAAAACGGTTTCCGTTCCTGCATTTTTCATGGATGAAACCGAAATCACCAACAACGAGTACCGTCAGTTCGTTTACTGGGTCAGAGACTCTATCGCAAGACAACTGCTTGCCGAAAGTTTCCCTGACAGGTACGCCATCACCGAAAGCAAAAGTGGTGAAGTGTACGATCCGCCAAGGTTGAACTGGAAGGAAAAAATCGAGTGGAACGGCAAGGATCAGGATGTGCGTGAAGCATTGGAGCCTATGTATCTGCCTGAACACGAAAGATATTTCCGTAGAAAGGAAATCGACACGAGAAAATTGTATTACTCCTATTTCTGGATTGATATGCAGGCTGCCGCTCGCAAGGAATTTGCTGATGGCAAATTGCAGGAAAACGATTATTCGTTGGGCGAAGCCGATGCTGGCATCAATGTCGATAGAAAGGGTGCATGGTCGAACCGTAAACAGGGCTACACCGACCGTTCCGTTTACACACGTGCAGAGGCCATTAATGTTTATCCTGACACTTTGTGCTGGATTCACGACTATTCCTATTCCTTCAACGATCCTATGACGGAAAAATACTTCTGGCATCCGGCTTACGACAATTATCCTGTCGTTGGCGTGACATGGCAGCAGGCCCGTGCATTCTGCGTCTGGCGTACTGAATTGCTGAATGCATACCTCCGTACCAAGAAAGATGTCGACCTCTCGGAATTCCGCCTGCCTAATGAAACCGAATGGGAATGGGCTGCCCGTGGTGGCAACATGCTCAACCCATATCCTTGGGGCGGTCCTAACGCCAGCAATGCCAAGGGTTGCTTCCTGGCTAACTTCAAGCCGAGAAGAGGCAACTACCTCGCTGACGGTGGTCTGAGAACTTTGGTCGTCGGCTGCTATCCTCCTAACGGTTGGGGCTTGTACGACATGGCTGGCAATGTTGCCGAATGGACTAATAGTGCCTACGATCCTAACGTCTATAACTTCACTTGGGATATGAACCCGAACTACACCTACAATGCTCGTCCAGACGATCCGCCTGTAATGAAGCGCAAGGTCGTTCGTGGTGGTTCATGGAAGGATGTCTCTTATTATCTTGAAGTCGCAACCCGCGACTATCAGTATCAGGATTCAGCCAACTGTTACACTGGCTTCCGTTGCATCCAGCCTTACTTAGGCCGTAACAAGGGCGACAACCCAAAGATGTCAAGAGTTTACAGATAATCAAGAAAATAACAAACAAATAATAATCAACAATTTAATTAATCTTTAATAGAAATTTGTCATGGCAAAATCACAAGAACAAGAAAAACTTACCGGTTTTAAGAAATTCCAAGCCCTCACACAGACTAAGAGCTACAAAACCTTTATGGCTTACATTTATGGCTGGGGCGCATCCATCGTTATGATTGGTGCTTACTTCAAATTGACCCACATCCCTGGTGCTGATATTATGCTGGGTGTCGGTCTGGGTGTTGAAGCTCTCATCTTCTTCTTGTCAGCTTTCGAACCACAGCACTTGGAATATGCTTGGGACAATGTCTTCGTGGAATTGGAAGAAGATTGGGATGGCAAATCAAGAACTTCATTCAATACAGGTTCATCAAACGGTGCCGTTTCAAACGTTGAAGATGCTATGTTGAGCAAGATGTTCGAAAAGATGAATGTCAGTGAAGATACTTTCAATAAGATTGGTAAAGGTCTTGAAAAGATGGCTCAGAATGCTGGTCAGATAGCTGACATTACAAACGCAATGGCTGCTACCAACAACTATGCTACCACAATGAACAATGCTACCAAGACCATCGCTGAATTCGCTAACAACTATACCAACACCAACAAGAAGCTTTCCGAATCATTGGGCAAGCTTGACTTCAGCGCTCTCGATGCCAACACCATTAAGAAGGTGGCCAATAGCATGACCTCGCTCAATTCAATCTATGAACTTCAGCTGCAGGGTGCTGAACAGACTTCAGCTGCCAGCAAGAAGTTGGTTGAAACAATGAACAAGTATATGGAAAACATGAGCGCTTCAGCACAGAACGCTGGCCAACTCAACCAACAGTTGACTCAGTTGTCATCACGCTTGACCGCTTTGAACAACGTTTACGGTGGAATGCTGTCTGCAATGAACATCAAGGCATAATTCTACTTCAACCGAGTTTTAACTTTTAAAAAAGGAGAGTAAGAATATGTCAGGTGCAAAAGAAACCCCGAGGCAGAAGATGATTGGTATGATGTACCTCGTCTATACCGCCTTGTTAGCAATGAATGTCTCAAAGGACATCCTGAACGCATTCGATATCGTGAATAACGGTGTTCAGGAAACTAACTATAGCATTGGTCAGACCATCAACAACCAGTATGCTTCTTTTCAGGAACAGTATTCAATGGATCCTGAAAAAGTCGGTCCATTCTGGAATAAGGCTCAGGAAGTGAGAACGAAGACCAACGAAATCATCAATTATGTTGAAGCTCTGAAATGGGAACTCACCAGCAACATTGAAATGGAAAATCCTGATATTGAAACTGCTTTCACTGGTGAAGCCCCTCTTCTCGATAGGGATAAGACCGTGACTTCAGGCGACAGAATCATGTACACCATTAATACTTCAAACGTAAAAGCCCGTGATAACTTCAATGACCCTACAGCTTTCCTTATAGAAGGAGATGCCAAAGCTACCGAACTTTGCGGAAAGATTGATGAGTACCGTACATTCCTGATGAATACCCTTACTGATGAATCAACCACTACAGAACAGAAACAGGCTTTGAGCAAGGAAATCGGTCTTGTTACCAATACCGATGGTATGGGCGAAGCTGTCGAATATCACGAAGGTTCAAAAGGTGGCGATGTCATCGATTGGGAGAGATACAATTTCTATCACACCGTCTTGATTGCCGACATCACCTTGATGAATAAGATTGTCTCTGAAATTCAGACTGCTGAAAGAATGACCATCAACAAGCTGGCTGGTGATATTCACGCTAGCGACTTCACATTCGATAACATCGGTGCTAAGGTGTTTGCAGAAAGCAAGTACGTCGTTTCAGGTCAGCCATACGTAGCTCAGGCTATGGTAACTGCTTGGAAGAATTCTCAGATTACCGCTAAGATTTCTCTTGATGGTGGTGCTGTCCAGGAATACCAAAGCGATGCTACAGGCGTTATTCCGTTGCAGTTTGGCGGTGGTATTGGTTCACACAGATACACTGGTGTCATCGAAATGCGTGACCCTAAGACCAACGAAATGAACGAATATCCATTCGAAGGCGAATACACTGTCACTCCTCCGGCGAGCGTGAGCGTTTCGGCTACCAAGATGAATGTGGTTTATGCCGGTATTGACAATCCTATCAGTGTTGCTGCCGGTGGTAGCGGTAACCTGAGCGTCACAGCTACAGGTGCTACCCTTACAAGTGCTGGTAATGGCATCTATAACTTGAGAGTTACTCAGGGTGCTACCAAGGTTACTGTCCATGTCAGCCGCGAAGGCATCAATGGCAACGTTGACTTCCGTGTCAAGGACCTTCCAAAGCCAACAGCTCTTATCAGAAACGTTGGTGCTGACGGTAAGGTTTCAAAGTCAGCTCTGCTTGCTGCTAACCGCGTTGAAGCTGAAATGAAGGACTTCGATTTCGAAGGCGTTCACTACGATGTGACCGGTTACACCATGAAGTACAGAACCAAGGCTGGTACCACAAAAGAAGCTAAGGTTACAGGCCCAACATTCAGCGACGAATGTAAGAATGCCCTCAACTCAGCAAATGTCGGTGATATGTTTGTGTTCACTGCTATCCAGGTTAAGGGTAACGATGGTAAGACTAAGGTCCTTGACTCACAGCTTGCCGTTGAAATCAAATAATAATAACCATTAAAAAGAAATAAAGATGAAAAAGACACTTGTTTCAATGCTCGCCATGATGGTGCTTGGCGGTTTCGTTGGCAGTCTGAAGGCTCAGACCACCGACATCAAGCCACCTATGAATAGCATCATGTCGTCGCAGCAACAGACCATCATAGATAAGAAGCCTTCGCCACAACCTGAAATTCAGGAATCGAATATCATGTGGAAGAAGACCGTCATCCGTGAAATTGATTTCCGTCAGAAAATCAATCAAGTGTTCTATTATCCGACAAATCCGACTGAAGATTGGAAAAACCTTGTAACGGTGCTTTACGATGGCATTCAGAGTGGCGACATTACTGCTTACCGCGTAGAAAACAACATCGACGACATGGTTGCTCCGTTGACTCGTGATGATTTTGAAAAGGCCTCCTCAAAGATTGGTGACCCGCCGGTCATCTGGAAAGACGGTGAAGAAGTTCCTAACGAAGTCTCTTTCAAGGATCGTATGCTCAACGTCACCCGTCTCAGAATTAAGGAAGACTGGTATTTCGACAAGAAATTATCGCAGTTCTTAGTCAGAATCATTGCCATCAGCCCGATTATTGTGGAAGAAGACGGTCTGTCACAGCCCTGTTGGATTCCTTACGATGAACAGACGAGAACGGTTTTGTCTCAGTCGTTTGCATTCAACCGCAACAATGCAGCCGCCCGTTTGACTTACGATGAAATTCTGCAAAAGCGCATCTTCGATAGCTATATCGTTAAAGAAGAAAACGTTTACGACAGATACATCAATTCCTACGCTTTCAATATTGATGCTCTTTACGAATCAGAACGCATCAAGAACGACATGTTCGATTTCGAACAGAGCTTGTGGGAATATTAATGTTGATCAGGTTTTCAAAAAGAAACTCCGGCAGTCATGTCGGAGTTTTTTGTTTATCTTTGCGGCATGGAAGCCAATCTGTTGCAAACGAAAATCGGTTTTCTGAAGGGTGTCGGCCCCAAGCGTGCCGAACTGCTTCAGAAGGAACTGAATGTGTATACCTATCAAGATATGCTCAATCAATTTCCTTTCCGTTACATCGACCGCAGCCAGATTCAGAAAGTGGCACATATCAATGATGACACGGTGTATTACCAACTTATCGGCACCATTTCGAACCTCAAATTGATTGGCGCACCACGACCGACACGCGCCACCGCCATTTTCAGCGACGATTCGGGCAGCATCGAATTGGTCTGGTTCCGTGGCCTTAAATGGCTGAAAGACAAGTTCAAGTTTGGAACGAAATACGTCCTTTTCGGCAAAGCCAGCGAATTTAACCACACCTACAATTTCGTCCATCCTGAAATTGAGCCATACGACCCAAACGACCCGCTGATTGGCGAAGGTCTGCAAGGCGTTTATTTCACGACAGAGAAATTGAAAGACAATGGTTTAGGAACGCGTACCATAGCAAAAATGCAGAAGCTCATCCTGCAACAGTTGTTTGACGTGATTCCCGAGACTTTGCCACAAAGCATCATCCAGCAGGAAAACCTGATGCCGAGAAAATACGCTTACTATCAGATACATCTGCCCGCCAATAACATTGAAATTCAGCAGGCTACGCGCCGACTGAAATATGAGGAACATTTTTTCTTCCAACTAAAAATGCTCCGTAACAAGAAACGTCGCGAAATGTCGACACCCGGCTATGTCTTTGCCACAGTCGGCGATTATTTCAACGAGTTTTACAGCCATCATCTGCCTTTCCCTCTGACCAATGCGCAGAAACGTGTCATCAAGGAAATACGCAAGGATTTGGGTTCAGGGCACCAGATGAACCGCTTGCTGCAAGGTGATGTGGGCAGCGGAAAAACCATTGTCGCGCTGATGGTCATGCTTCTGGCTTTGGACAACGGTTTTCAGGCTTGCTTGATGGCACCAACAGAAATCCTTGCTACACAGCATTTTGCCACTTTGCAAGAGCAACTTGAAGGCATGAACATTAACTATGCCTTGCTGACGGGTTCAACGAAAATCGGCGAACGAAGAAAGATTTATGCCGGTCTTGCCGACGGCACTATTCAGTTGGTCGTAGGTACACACGCTTTGATTGAAAGCAAAGTGGTTTTTAAGAATTTAGGTTTGGTCATCATTGACGAGCAGCATCGTTTTGGCGTTGAGCAACGCTCGAAATTCTGGGAAAAGACCGAAATTCCGCCTCACACTCTGGTGATGACCGCCACCCCGATTCCGCGCACCCTTGCCATGACCCAATATGGCGACCTTGACGTGTCGAAAATCGACGAATTGCCGCCTGGAAGAAAACCCGTGAAGACCTATCATCTCTATCAGGATGACCGCTACCGCATCATGTGTTTCATGAAGCAGCAAATCGCTGATGGACGGCAGATTTACGTGGTTTATCCTTGCATCAAGGAATCGGAAAAGACCGATATGATTGCCTTGCAGGCGGGTTACGAGGCCCTGCTTGCCGATTTCCCCGAGCCGCAATATAAGTTATGTGTCTGCCACGGACAGCTCAGCGCCGAAGACAAGGATTGGGAAATGCAGCGTTTCATCAGTAAAAACGCACAAATCATGGTGGCGACGACGGTCATCGAAGTAGGTGTCAACGTGCCGAATGCCTCGGTCATGGTGATTGAAAACGCCAATCGTTTCGGACTTTCGCAGTTGCATCAGCTGAGAGGACGTGTAGGTCGTGGCGCTGACCAGTCGTATTGCATCCTCGTCACCGACCACAAACTGACCGCCGACGGCAAGAAACGCATGGAAACCATGGTCAACAGCAACGACGGCTTCGAAATTGCCGAAGTGGATTTGGAGTTGCGCGGTCCAGGCGAAACCGGCGGCACACGGCAGTCAGGACAAATCGAAATGATGATTGGCGACTTGCAAAAAGACGGCGCACTGATTCAGCAGACACGCGCCATGGCTATCCGCCTTTTGGAAATTGACCCGAAATTGACTTTACCAGAGAACAGACTTTTACGCGAACATTACAAGGAATTGTTCGCCCAGACCTTCGATTGGAGCCAAATAGGGTAGAGGCTGTCGTTAAATAAATGAAATGATTTGGGAAAGTGTAGAGACGCGACATGTCACGTCTCTACCGCCCCAAACCAGATCATATACGGCAAAATGAAATGGAAGGGCGACCTTGAATAAGGGTTGCCCTTCTTCGTTTTTTCAACACGAATTACCACGAATTAACCATTAATTCTCCATCAATTTCCTTTCTTCCGTCGCCCCTTCGACAGGCTCAGGGAGCTTAGTGGGCTGACTGAATTGGACAAACTTAATATGTTTTGTGGAAAAAACGTCCACAAAGGAAAAAAAGTTAAAAATTGACTAAGGGTAAAATTCGAGTTATCGGTCTATAGGATGTATTGCATGCATACATTATATTAATATGACGTCAAATCATACACCATTGAAGCAATTTTCATTTACGGCATTTGTCCGTATGGGTGATTCTCCCCGTTTCGCTGTGCTTCCGCAATACATTGAACCTACAGAATCATTTTCCAATTGTTTATTCAAATCTCTTGTTTTCCAGCAAGTTGCAAGACATGATGTTTGCATGATGGAACCAAACCGTTATTTAAGATTGATGCTTGCAGCCAAGGCAGGCAGCTTGCCGCAGGCCGGAAGTTGCAGTTTCAATAGTAAGTACTTATTATTAATTAATTAACCTAATTCATTAACAAATTCAAATCACTATGAAAAAAGGAATTTTTTCTTTGATGATGGGGCTTATCCTCGCCTTCACAGGCATGGCTAACGCCCAGACGGAGGTTACGATTGGTACCGGTACGAGCACATCGTACTATGTGCCTTACAACAGCCTCTACAACTACTCGTTCAGTGAGATGATTTGGACAGCCGACGAAATTCTTGAAGCCGGCGGCTCAGCAGGTCAGATCATTGACATCGCGTTCCAAAGATCAAGTGGAACAGCGCAAACCAACACCTACACCGTTTACATGAAGAATGTCAGCAGGTCATCGTTCAGCAGCACAAGCGACTACGAAACCGTGACCTCAGGCGACATCGTGTTCAACGGCACGCACTATTCCAGCACAACTGACTGGGAGACCGTGACCCTCAACACGCCTTTCGCATGGGACGGCAGCAGCAACCTGATGATTGCCGTGTGGGAACAGACCGGTACCTACAACACCGAGTACTACTACTACAGCAGTGTTTCCAACAACTGCATGATTCAGTTCTACAGCGACTCGTACAACCCGAACCCATACAGCCTCGGCTCATACAGCGGTTCGATTTACACTCGCACCTATCATGCTAATTTGCGCATGAACATCCTTTCGAGCGGCCCTCAGCCAATCCAAGTCGTTGTGACTTCTCCAATGATGGATGAACAAGGCGTCATCAATTTCGGTGACCGTCCAAGCGAATGCTGGATGCGTCCAGCCGTGGTGAGCATCACCAACAATGGCGCTCGCACTCACGTCACCGGCATTGACTTCACCAACAACTACTTCACTCCAGTCCTTGGCGAAGACTACGTCATTCCTTTCGCTATCGGACGTGGCGAAACCGTCGATTTCAATGTTGAATTTGGCACTGGCACTGGTTTCATGGAAGCAGTCCTCGACGTCGATTGTGGCGATGCTCGCACCGCTATCCTGACCGACGTCATGGCTAACGCTTACCAGCCAGTTTGCCCGGACGTATGGGAAATGGCCCGCGTTGTCAACAACGTGAACGACTACAGAGACACCCCGACAACCGTCACCCTTTACAACAACTATGTTTTGCCTCCAGCGGCTGTTGAAGATGGCAACGACGCTGTTTACAAAGTGACCTTCGACCACGATGTCATGCTGAACGGTAACGTCGTTACTGTTGGCGGCATTGATATGGCTGAAAACGGTAAGATGGCTGTCTATAGAGATGGCTTCGAAGGCGTTGGTGGTCCAGACCTCAACAACAACTACACTGGCCCACAGGTTGGTCCAAGTTCACAGCCTTACGATCTGGTCTTCGGCGACGAAACCACCACTAGCACAACAAGCTACTATCCTTGCTACTATCTTTACAACTATTCATTGAGCGAAAGCCTCTACCACGCTGAAGACCTTCAGGCAGCTGGCATGGGCGCTGGCACTATCACCGGCATCGGCTACAACTCCACCAGCACTTACGGCTACACTGTGAACGGTGTGAAGATCTGGATGGCTAACGTTACAGACACAGAAGCTGGCACAACTTCACACAGTGCAGCCGGCATGACCTGCGTTTACGAAGGCAGCTTCACCCAGGTTCAAGGCTGGAACGAATTCGCATTGAACGGCGCTTTCGCATGGGATGGCAGCAGCAACCTGCTCGTCATTTTCCAGATGAACAACGGCAGCTGGAACAGCGCTATCTCATGGAAGTGTTTCAACACTGACTATGTCGCTGGTTTCGTTGATTTCAACGATAACAATCCTTACAGCCCTGAAACCAACACCTACACTTATTACTACAACCACTCCATGCTGCCTGTCACACACTTCGTTGGCGGCGGCCGCGGCAACCGTGCTGAAGAAGTTGTTTTCTCAGATGACTTTGAAAGCGGTTCAGCTACTGGCTGGACTATTGAAAATGGAGGAGATCCTTATAATGGCTGGGTACTCGCTGCAAGTGATGGCCATAGCCACTATGCACAGGGCAACTACGCTATGTTTGACATGGGAGATTATGCTGGTTATTATAACGACCTCTATTCTCCAAGCATCGACCTCACCAATGCCACATCGGCTACCCTGAGCTTCGACTATATTAACCCAAGTTGGGGTGCTGACTACAATTATCTTTATGTATATGCCTTAGTGGATGGCTATTTTAATCTCTTAGGTGAACCTAACGCTCCGACGTCATCATGGACAACTTACTCATACGACCTCACTCCATACTGCGGTAGTGAAGTCGTCATCAATTTCTATGATGACTTTGAATATGGTTACTGCACAGGCATCGACAATGTCGTTGTTACCGCTGAAATGGGTGCCCCTGTTCCTCCAGTTCCTGGCGACCAGCTCATCACCAACATGACCATGCTTGCTGGCACATACTACATCGCTGCTTCTTCAACAGCCGATGCATGGGATGTTATCCTCAATGCCAGCGATCTGCCATGCCCGGATGAAATCACAGCCGAAGCCAACTGCGTCCAGCCTGCTGACGACTCAGACGGCATCGACCCAACTGCAGTCACCTTGAAGTGGCACCTCAGCCCTTACACCACCGAATACCGCCTCGTTTTCGGCAGCACCTACTACTGCGAAAACGTCCTGGTTGACTGGACACGCGACCTGGCTGAAAGCTTCACCGTTCGCAACCTCTTCAACAACACCAACTACTTCTGGAGAATTGAAGAACGCAATGACGGCTGCCCACAAGGCGTCCAAGGTCCTGTCTGGGGCTTCACAACCACTTTCAATGCTCCTACCAACCTGCACGCAACCAATGCTAACGGCGCTAACATCTACGAAGGCGAAACCCTGAATCTGGCTTGGACTCCAATCGTTGACCGTACCTTCCGTTCATACAACGTCTACATGGACGGTGATCTCATCGGCAGCACTCCATCCAATCCTAACCCAGCCGCCACAACGACATTTGATGTTGAAGGTCTGCACTACACTTATCCAGGCTTCCATATCTTCAACGTTACCGCTGTTTATGATGAAGGCGAATCATGGATTAGCAATGACCTTCTCGTCACCGTTTCAGGCGAAAGCGAAGTGAACGGTCACGTCTACGAACAGGACGGCGTCACCGGCATCGCTGGCGCTACCGTCACCATGACTGGCATTGACGAATTCGGTCGTCCTCACACCTACACCTTCACCACCGATGCTAATGGTTACTACCAGGGTGCAATCCTCGCTGGCGAATACGACGGCGTTGCTTCTTGCACTGGTTACCAGAGTGTGGCCTACGACGGCACAATCGGCATCATCTACGGCGAACCAACTGATGACATCGACTACATCATGGACGAAGTGTTCACCCCAGTCGGTGAAGTCATCGCTGAATACTATCCGGATCCTGAAGATCCAGAAAGCCCATACGTAAAGGTTTACTGGGGCTGGAACATCATGAGCGCCATGATCGAAGATTTCGAGACCGGCGACTTCTCACAGTACGACTGGAACATCCCTGCACAGTATCCATTCGAAATCACGACCACCAACCCATACGAAGGTGCTTACTGCATGCAGTCGACCAACTACAACGTGGCTTCTTCAACCTCATCAATCGATGTCACCGTTGAAATCCCACGCGATGGTCTGATGAGCTTCTACAAGAGAATCTCTTGCGAAAGCAGCTGGGATATGGCTTACTTCTACATTGATGGTGCACAGGTTGCTACCTTCACCGGCACAAGCGGCTGGGGCGTTAAGGAAGTTGCAGTCACCGAAGGCACCCATAACTTCAAGTGGGCTTACACCAAGGACGGTTCTGTGAACTCAGGCGAAGACCGCTTCTTCATCGACTACATCGACTTCATCCACGATCCGGAACCACTCGGACCAGGCTGGCACACATACGCAGGCGAATTTGACAACGCCCTCGGTTCGAGCGTCGGCACATCAAGCTGGGCATACCTCTACCCAGTCAACCTGACCTCACAGTATGCAGGCTTCAACCTGACCAAGGTCGCTTTGTTCTCCGACAACCAGTACACCGCAGTCGGCGGCAACTACACCTGCACCGTCTACACCGGTGGTGCAACACCAGACCAAGGCACAGCAGTTTCAACCATGACGGTCGACGTTCCATCGAACCAGAACGCATGGGTTGAATACGACCTGACCACCCCAGTCCACATCAGCGGCACCGAACCATTGTGGATCACCTGGACAGCCAACACCACTGTCAGCTCATGGCCTGCAGGCATGGGCGCCGGTGACGACGTGAACGGTTCATGGTGGAACGGCGGCGGCGGCGACGGCTGGGAGCTGATGTACGACTCTTACGGCGAAGTGTGGACGATGAAGAACTACTTCACCAACCGCTCAGGCCGTACCGTTGAAGCTACCTATGCTGACAACAAGATTGTCAACCAGCCTATCCAGGTTGCTCCATTTGCACCAGCTACAGGCAACAGCCATGTTGAAAACGCAACGACAGTCGCTAACCCGAACCATGTTGCTTCTTCAGCTAAGTCAAGCGACCGCAGCTTCCAGTACTTCCGCGTGTACCGTACAGACTGCTACAACGACGGTCCTTACACTTCAGAAAACACTGTGGTTTGCTGCTGCGAACTGCATGACACTCTCTACATCGACGTTGAATGGCCAGAACTCGCTCCAGGCGTTTACAAGTGGGGCGTTGGTTGCGTCTATGGCGGCAACCGTGGCGAAGAAGTTGAATCACCTATCACTTGGGCTAACGTTGAAAACAAGCCTGTTGAAGACGTGATGGCTTACGAACCAGCTACCGTTCAAGGCATGGAAAATCTGACAGACAGACGTATTGCTCCTGCTAAGTTCCACGAAATCAAGAGCAACAACCCATTCCGTGGTTCCATCGGTTATGTTGATAACACCTACGGTTCAATCATTCCAAGCGGCCTCTGCAAGCTGGATATGGACAACCCACAGGGTGCTACATCACTGAATGCAAGCTCAAGCCTCTACGCTGGTGAAATCGTTGACGGTGTCATCTACGGCTACACTTCCGACGGTTACTTTGTAACCTTCGATCCTGAAACTGGTGCTCAGCTGTCAAGCGTTTACGCTGGCACAGGCATCCGCGAAATGGCTTACGACTACACCACCAGCACCATGTACGGTTCATCAACTTCTGACAACAACCTGTACCGCATCGACATGACTAACGGTTCTTACACCGTTGTCGGCACCATGAGCAATGTCAGTGCTGTTGCAGGTCTCGTCTGCGACCTCACAGGTCAGCTCTATGCCATGGCATTCACCACCGGCGACCTCTACAAGGTTGACAAGACCAATGCAGCCATGACACTGGTTGGCAACACCGGCCGTACACCTGCTTACGTACAGTCAGCCGCCATCGACTATGCTACCGGTATCTGCTACTGGGCATATTCAGATGCAAGCTATGATGACCTCTACACTGTTGACCTGGCTACCGCTCAGGCTAGCTTCGTTTGCAGCTTCGTCGAATCATGCGGTCTCTGCTTCCCACGCGCTGGCGCTCCAGTTCCTCCAGGACCAGATCCACAACATTCAGAAATCCAGGAAGAACGCGAATCACCAATCGTTTGGTCTAACTGCCTCGATAAGGACATGTACCTCAATGACGGTGTCGAAATCACTGTTCTGCTGAACAGCGCCGACAGCCCAGAAGGTGTTGAAGTCAGCTTCACCAACCTGAACGAAGGCGAACAGGAACTCTATCCAGTTGCTCCTGTCACCCTCGATTCAACAGGCTACTATGCATGGGATACCTTCCGTCGCGGCGACTATGTCCTCAACGTGACCATGGGCGATGCTTACGAACCAATCACTGACACTGTCAGCATTTGGGACGCTACCTCATTGCGTTATGTGATGATTGAAATCATCTACGGTGTGAGCGACCTCTACGTTTCACATACCGGTTGGGCAATGTGGGCTGGCCAGGATGGTCCTGTTCCACCTCACGGCGACGGTGACACCTTCGAATTCGGTTTCGACAGCGGTCTCGACGGCTGGACGAATATCGATGCTGACGGCGACGGCGAAGTCTGGTACCACAGCACACAGTGCGAAAGCATGCACAGCGTACTGGCCATCACATCACACAGTGGTGCCGGTCACCTCTGCAGCGAATCATACTGCAACGCTACATGGATGGCTCTCAACCCGAACAACTTCCTCGTATCACCTCAGAAGTACAACATCGGCAGCAGTTCAACCTTGAGTTTCTGGGCATGCGCACAGGATGCAAGCTATGCTGCTGAACACTTCGGCGTAGCCATTTCAACGACTGGCAACACCAGCGCTGCTGACTTCACCACCATTAACGAATGGACACTGACTGCTAAGGGCGGCAGCGAAGCTCCTGCAGGTGCTACCCGCAATGGTAAGAGCAACCGCGAAGGCAACTGGTATCAGTTCACTTGCGACCTCAGCGCATACGCTGGACAGCAGGTTTGGATTGCTATTCGTCATTTCAACGTTAGCGACCAGTTCCTGATGTGCCTCGACGACATGGCTCTGACCAACGGCGCCAAGAGCGACGAACGTCACCTCGAAGGCTACAAGGTTCTCTGCACCTCAATCGACGGCGAACCTATCTTCTCAGGCAACACCGTTCACCCATTCTGTCAGGTTGACACCGACGAACTCGTCGAAGGTGAAAACTACATCTGCAAGGTTGCTGCCATCTACAGCACCGGCATGAGCGACTGGACAGTTGCCGAATGGCAGTACAAGTCATGCGATAACTACGGAGAAGCTCAGAACGTTGCAGCAGAAGGTCAGACCATCACTTGGGAATATCCTGCTGGTCCTGTTCCACCTCCTCCAGGCCCAGGCGATGAATTCTCATTCAGCTTCGACAGCAACGCTGACGGCTGGACAACCATCAACGCTGACGGCGACGACCACAACTGGTACCACAGCTCACAGGCTGACGCTCACAGCACATTGGCTATCACCTCACACAGCGGCGCCGGCCACATGATGAGCGAATCATACTGCAACGCTACATGGGCAGCCCTCACACCTGACGAATACCTCGTTACTCCTCAGATGTACAGCATCGCTGCCGGTTCAACCTTCAGCTTCTATGCTTGCGCACAGGATGAAAGCTATGCAGCCGAACACTTTGGCGTAGCCATCTCAACGACCGGCAACACCAATGCTGCTGACTTCACTACCATCAACGAATGGACACTGACCGCTAAGGGCGGTGCCAAGGCTAATCCAGCCGCTACCCGCAACGGTAAGGGCACACGCGAAGGTGCTTGGCATCAGTACACTTGCGATCTCAGCGCTTACGCTGGCCAGCAGGTCTGGATTGCTGTCCGTCACTTCGGCTGCTCTGATATGTTCATCATGTGCCTCGACGACGCACAGCTGACCGCTGGCGCAAAGAGCAACCGTGACGAATACATCCAGTACTGCACCGAAACCTATGACGGCGCAGTCGGCACAGGCGGCGGTCAGGTTTGGTGGGCAAACATGTACCCTGCAGCATCTCTTGCAGCTTATGTAGGCCAGAACATCACCAAGGTTGGTCAGTGGGTTTCTGATGATGACGAATACGGCAACAACTACGACGGCACATACAACGTCGAAGTTTATGTTGGCGGCAGCACCTCAGCTCCTGGCACACTCGTTGCTTCAGGTTCACAGTACATCACCGGCGACAATGCTTGGCATGACATCGAACTGAATACTCCAGTCGCTATTGACGGTACACAGAACATCTGGGTCGTCTTCAATGCCAACGGCATCGGCTACCCGATGTGCGGCTGCGCATACGTTGGCGAACCTAATTCCGACCTGCTGTCAACCGACGGCAGCGTATGGGAACATGCAGCAGGTGACTATGGCCTGTCATACACATGGATGATCCGCGCATTCGTTACCGGTGGTAGCCCGGTTCCTCCAACACCAACAGGTGACGTTCTCGGTGCTATGATCTTCAGCGACGGCGAATGGCTTGCTGAAGTTCCTTATCCAGTAAGCGAATACACCGACGAAGAAGGTGCCGGCAACTACTGCGTCCGCATCATCTACAACGGCACGGCAGTTCTTCCTGACCAGAACGAATACTACAGCATGAGCTGCCCAGTCTGCACTGAATCAGACGACTGCGCTCCAGGTGCTGACATCTACGGCGAATATGTATGGAACAATGCCAACAACTACGGTGCCCTCATCACATGGGGCGGTGCTCCTGTTCCACCTCCAGGCCCAGGCGATGAATTCACTGAAGGCTTCGAAAGCGGTTCAATCCCAACCGGTTGGACAACAATCGACGCTGACGGCGACGGTCACAACTGGTCACCGGCATCAGTCCTGATGGCTGGATACCTCATCCCATTCCATGGCGGTGCTGACTGCATCACATCTGAAAGCTATTCAAGCACGTATGGTGCTCTCACACCAGACAACTACCTTGTTTCACCTCAGGTTGCTATCACCAACGGTTCACAGTTCAGCTTCTGGGCATGCGCTCAGGATCCTAGCTATGCTGGTGAGCACTACGGCGTCGCCATCTCAACAACTGGCAACACCAATGCTGCTGACTTCACCACCATCGCTGAATGGACAATGACAGCTAAGGATGCTGCTGAAGCAGGTGCTTACATGTCGAAGGACGGCAAGGGCACACGTGAAGGCACATGGTACCAGAAGACTGTTGACCTCAGCGATTATGCAGGCCAGCAGATCTACATTGCCATCCGTCACTTCAACTGCACAGACATGTTCTATCTGAACGTTGACGATGCTGAACTGTCAGTAGGTGCTAAGGCTAGCCTCGCTGGTGCTGTTAAGTACAATGTCTACCGTTCGACCGACAATGTCAACTACACCTTCATCGGTGAAGTTCCTGTTGTCTTAGGCCAGACAGAATACTCATACTTCGACAGCGAAGTCGGTGCCGGCATGTACTACTATCAGGTACGCGCTGACTACGGCGACTGCGAATCAGAACCAGCAGCAAGCGGTGCTAACCCAGACAACAACTACGTCATCGTCGTGGTGACGAGCGTTGCTGAAAACGGCGAAATCGCTCTGTATCCTAACCCGACCAACGGCAACATCACCATCCAGGCCCAGAACATGAACCGCATCACTGTGGTTTCAGTCCTCGGTCAAGTGGTTTACGATGCTGAGGTCGAAGGCGACCAGCAGATCATCAACATGGCCCAGTTCAACGCTGGCGTGTACATGGTCCGCATCGCTACCGAAAACGGCGTTAGCACACAGCGCGTTACTGTCGTTAAATAAATGAAAAGATTTGGGAACGTGTAGAGACGTTTCGCGAAACGTCTCTACCGCCCCAAACCAAATCATATACGGCAAAACGAAATGGAAGGGCGACTCCAATCAGGAGCCGCCCTTCTTGTTTTTTCAAACATGAATTACCATTAATTTCCAAGAATAATTCATGAATTATTCTTGCTTCTGACGTTCCTCGTTTTCTGGTCATTCACACCACGAAGCCTCACTCCCGCGAAGGCGGGAGTCTCCTAGGCGCATTGGAATGCTTAAAAGAGGAGATCCGAACCGAAAACATTCCGCAAAACGTGTTTTTGAACGGATTTTTTGGAACGTAAAGATGCACGGCCGTGCGTCTCTACATGCCAGCAGATTGTGACACGACAAAACCTTGCCTGTCATTTTCGCATTCCGTTTGTCCGTCCGACAATGTTTTTTTAAACATTAATTACCAACAATTAACCACGAATTTCCCATTAATTTTCTTTTTCCCGTCGCCCCTTCGACAGACCCTTTCGACAGGCTCAGGGAGCTTAGGGAGCTGTCCGAAGCGGGCAATGAATTGATGAATGATTAATGGCCCGATTAACGGCAATTAATGTTCAAAATGAAATTGCATCCATTTGCGTTTTGTTTCAAACGCAATGTTTCTGTCTTGCCGGAAATAGTGTTGCGTCTTTACAGCGTGTTTTTCGTCGACAGCAGTCCGCAAGCCGCGTCAATATCCTGACCTCTTGAAGTACGGATGGTGGCGATGATGCCCTTGTTGTTGAGCGCATCGCGGAAAGCGGCCATGCTGAGGTTATCGGGACTTTTCATGGGAAGATTCGGGATGGTATGGAAACGGATGAGGTTCATGCGGCAACGCAGGCTGCCCAACAGCCGTGCCAGTTCCTTGATGTGGTCGCCCGTGTCGTTCATGTTCTTGAAAACGATGTATTCAAACGAAAGGCGGCGTTGCCCGTGCCAATCGTGCTGCTTCACGGTATGAATGACTTCCTTAATCGGATAAGCCTTTTCGACCGGCATGATTTTCAGTCTTTCATCGTGGAAAGGGCTGTGCATACTGATGGCCAAATTGCATTTCGACTCCTCGAGGAAACGCTTCAGATTCGGAATCAGGCCACAGGTGGAAACGGTGATTCTAGTCGGGCTCCAGGCCAACCCCCATTCGGAAGTCAGTACCTCAAGGGCGCGCATCACGTTGTCGTAATTGTCCAAAGGCTCGCCCATGCCCATGAAGACGATGTTGCTCAGCGTTTCAAATTCTGGCAGACTGAAAATCTGGTTCAGGATTTCGGCAGGCGAAAGGTTTTTCTGGAAACCCTGTTTGCCCGTGGCGCAAAACAGGCAATCCATCTTGCAACCCACTTGCGACGAGACGCAAAGCGTGGCACGCTCACGGTCAGGAATATAAGCCGTTTCAACGAAATGCTCACCGGCAGGGAAAAGGTATTTTTTCGTTCCATCGGTCGAAACCTGCTCTTTCACAGGCTGATACATACCGACTTCATAATGTTCGCTCAGCAAGGCACGCGCCTTTTTGCTGAGGTTCGACATTTCCTCAAACGAGGCACATTGCTTCTTGTAAATCCACTCAGTGATTTGCTTTGCCGTGAATTTCGGCAGCTCCAGATTGTTGACAATCTCTTGAATTTCAGCGGGAGTCTTTCCCAATAACACTTCTCTTTCTTCCATGGCGCAAAAATAGTGATAATTCCTTTCGTTATTTTGACAATCTTTCCAATCTTTCCTCTAAAAGCTCAAGATAAGCTTTCTTCAAATCATCGGAAAGGAAAGATGAAGCGATGAAGGTTTCCCATTTCGGCAGACATTTGGCAAAATTTGAAATCAACTTATTGATGATGTTTCCCGAAATGCCTGATTTTGATGCGGCTTCAATGAAATCGCTACGTAAAATGCGGCTTTTCTTACCGTTAAGGGTCAGCGCCAGTTCTTCCTTGTCATTCGGATTGATTATGGCGGCATTCACCAAATCGTAGGCAGGAGACAACCGGTATTCACCTTCCCTGACCGACAAAAGCGAGAAATTTTTCAGATGCATATCGTTGTTTCCCGTCAGCCAAGAGAAAAGAACGGTTTCGTAAAAATTCACCAAATCCAATTGCGGCGTAGTCGAATATCTGGCAATTGCCTTGGCGATCTGCTCATACGAACTGCGGTATTTGTATTCGGTTTGCCGTTCCGTCAGCTGGCACATGTCTTCCATAGCCTGTTTGTTGCCTTTCGGGTCGCGGTCGACACGACGCGTGAGATAGCCTAACGAATCATCGGCCAAACGAATCAGTGAATGAGGTGCCGTATTTATTTTGGCAATTTCTGCCAAATGCATGGTAAGGTCTTCGATTTCAGGCAACTGCTCAAAGACATCGGTCTGTGGCTTGAAAATGTAATCGCCCCACAACCCTACGATGGTCAGCCGTTGGCTGCCCTCGTGGGTTTGCAGATGCAGCGACAGTTTCGGCTGCACGCCTGTAAGCGTGGTTTGGGCCGAAATGATTTGTTGCGCCAGCCGATCCATGTCGGCACGCGCATATTCCATGACCGGCACTTTGGCCGTACCAAAAAACTTCCGCGAGCATTGCGCATGAAAGTCTTTTTCTCCGTTTTCCAATTCCTTATAACAAAACAGGCACTTGCTCATCATTTTTCGTCTTTGATTTCAACAACGCTTACCGCACCGATGCAATCCCTGCAACAAAGCAACAGCAACGACATTCTGTCGAGAATACTGACATCGGCATTTCGTGTGGCGACATCCAAAAGCCAGCCTTCCGGAATCAAGCCGTCGAAAAAAGGAAACAGCACGGGACTGAAATAATCTTCCGCCTGCAAAGGCAAAGTCAGGCTGACAGGCTGGGCATCAGGCAATGCCAAATACGATTCGTCGTAACGGAACACATAACCGTTATCCTCTTCCGCCAGCAAACCTGCAAATCGGTCTTTGAAATATATTTTCGCTTGTCGCATGGTCATCTGGTTTTAGGAGTGGGCGACATCTCATAATTGAACAAATCCAAGACCTGATTCACTTTATCCAACCTCACGGTAGGTTTGCCTTGTTCCAGTTCGCGCACGAAATTCAGGCCCACGCCCGATTTCATGGCCAACTGTTCCTGTGTCAGGCCATATTGTTTCCTCAACTGCTTGACAGTTTCCGTCAGCTGATTTTTTTCCATAATTACATCCTTTCGGCTGCAAAAATAGGAATAATCAATCAAATTACATTCGAAATGATGTAAAAATGTTTATTTTTGTGTAGATTACATCCGAAATGATGTAAAAAAAGAAATTTCTAAACAGGCAAAACAAGGCCAAATTCGCATGATTTGCCCGATTCGCGGTTCTCTCTCTACGTCCGACAGGAAAGGACACAACAATCCAATTTTAACCACGATGTTTTTTCGACCGCTAATGTTGCGAATTCGGCGAATGAGGAATCCGCTTCGCGTATTCTTTGACTTCGTCGAGAATTCTCTGATTTCCGCTCTGCGTCCAATGCTTGGATCCGAAAATATACAGATGCCTAAAAATAACATTTCCAACTGCGACTTTTTGCAAATTTTTCGCATTTTCAAATGTGATTTTCCAATTTCGGAGTTCCTGGAATATACGACTATGGCCTAAGATGGTGTTGCAAGTTTAATTGTTTTTGAGCCAAGCAAAAGGAAATCTATTTTAACGCTTCATTGGACTACAGCATTTTTCCACCCTCCAAAAACGCCATTTTTCTCCATCCATTTCATCCAATTATCCAAATCGGATACAGTTTCCGTATCTACATTGGATAGCAGTAAACTATTGACAATTAAATGTTTATGTGTAGTTTTGCGGCGAAATAAAAAATAAGTTTTAATGGCAGAAACGAATCAACAATATATCCGTCCCGAATGGACTTGCGGCAGATACGACAGCAACAAGCACGTTGCCCTGATGTATAACCTTTTGGCGGGTTATAGTTATTTCTTTGAATCTTATTCCGCCGATGTCATCGGGCAGGTGCTTTCCGTCGGAAGAAACGAAGAACTCCGTATCGAAAAAGTAGCCGAAGCCACAGGCATTGCCCAAGAGTCCATCGTGCCTTTTTTCGACATCTTAATAAATGTGGGGCTGCTGACTAACGCCATTCCTTCGGAAGAAGGCATAAAGAACTATAGAGCACAGCTTGCCGAAATGCGATGCAACGAAACCATGACGGCAGAAAAAACCACAAAGGAGAAACTGCCTGTTGAGGTTTCAACCGCTGAGCAAAGTTATTTTGATGCCGTTGACGATGGACGGACGGTAACATCCGTAATGTTTGAATTGACCTACAACTGTAGCGAAAAGTGCATACATTGCTATAACCCTGGCGCCACGCGCAACGATAGCGAGACAAGCCATCGTGGTGACCGCGAAGAATTGTGTCTGGAAGATTACAAGCGCATCATCGACGACCTTTACAATCACGGACTTGTGAAAGTCTGTCTTTCGGGCGGCGACCCATTCTCCAAACCGATTGCTTGGGAAATCATTGATTATCTGTATGAAAAGGAGATTGCTTTCGATGTCTTCACCAACGGACAGCGTTTGATAAATGATGTTGAACGCCTTGCCGGTTATTATCCTCGTCTGGTTGGCGTGAGCATTTATAGCGGCATTGCCGAAGACCACGATTTCATAACCCGCGTGAAAGGCTCTTGGGAACGCTCCATGAAAGTTGTGAGCCAATTGTCTGCCTTGGCAGTTCCTATGAATCTGAAATGCTGTATCATGCAACCGAATCTGCACAGCTATTATCTGGTCGCCGACCTTGCCAAGAAATACGGTGCCATACCTCAGTTTGAGATTAATATCACCGATTCCATTGATGGCGACCAATGCGCAAGGCAGTTGCGTCTGACCGAAGAGCAATTCCAAGTGGTTTTGCGTGACGACAACCTTGCCTATTATGTTGGCCCCGAAGCGCCCAATTTTGGCGGACAGCCAAGAAGAATGGACGTAAATGGTTGCGGAGCGGCTTGTACTGCTTTCTGCATGACGCCCGATGGCAACCTGCAACCTTGTTGCGCTTTCCCGATGCCATTTGGCAATTTGAAAAAGCAAAGCATAACGGAAATACTTACCAAAAGCGATTTGCTGAAAGAATGGCGCAACGCCACCTTGCAGCAATATGAGGAATGTGGCCGACATGATTATTGCGCCTACTGCAACCTGTGTGTGGGCAGCAATTATGTGGAGCACAAGGACTACCGCAAACCAGCCGAGGAAAATTGCTATATGGCAAAAGTGCGTTGCAACATGGCGCATAAGATGATGGGGGGCTACGACCCTCTGCAAGGAAAGGAATTTGTAACCGCGTTGAAAAGCCTGTCCAAAAACAAGCTGAATCTGCAACGCACCTATCATACAAAGGGATAAATGGTGTCTCCCGCAGCACACCTATAACCATCTAAATCTTACTGAAATGAAAGTAGAATTAGTTATCAGCAAAGCTTCAAGCGTTGTGGCAAACCCTGGCTGCCCAAAAGTTTTTGAAAGTGATTGTGGTATTATGTACAGAAGCTATTAATCAATTAAAATCACGGAGGCAGGCCTCCAAAGAGAGGCTTGCCTCCTTCTTACATTGTAACGTTAAATTCAAAAATGGAAAATGTGTTTTCCTGATTTAGGTTGACTCGGTTTTACTGATTAATACTGATATAAATTGACTTTTTGTTGTTAATCCTGGAATGAGTTTACCATCCGAGCCTTATCCCTGTCAGTGGTTGACTGGAGGCCGTAGGCCGGAAGG
>NZ_JBADWU010000003.1:0-14487 GCF_056203535.1 Candidatus Limimorpha sp.
CATCACCTCGCGCCACTCCTCGTCACTGCCGGCAATCAACGCACCACCGCCCGAAGTGGTAATCATCTTGTTGCCGTTGAACGACAATACGCCATACTTACCGAAAGTTCCCAACACTTGACCTTTGTACTTCGAGCCGAAGCCCTCCGCAGCATCCTCAATCACCGGAATCCCGTATTTGTCGGCAATTGCCATGATTTTTTCGCAATCATACGGCATACCATACAACGCCACCGGAATGATAGCCTTCGGGTACTTGTCCGTCTTCGCCTTACGGTCGATGATGGCAGCCTCTAACAACTCCGGGTCCATATTCCATGTCTCAGGCTCCGACCCCACGAACACCGGCTTTGCGCCGAGATATGTGATTGGGTGCGACGACGCGCAGAAGGTGAAGCTCTGCACCAGCACCTCGTCGCCAGCCTTCACGCCGCAGTTGATGAGAGCCAGATGCACCGCAGCCGTCCCGCAGGACAGAGCCACGACGCGCTTGTTCTCACCCACGAACGCCTCAAGCTCCGCCTCGAATTGATTCACGTTAGGTCCGAGCGGTGCCACGTAATTGTCATCAAAGGCTTTCTTGATATACTTTTGTTCCACACCTTCCTCGCTCATGTGAGCAAGACACAGAAAAATCCTCTTGGATGGTTTGTCCATTACTTATATGATTTTTTTCTTATTTTATCAATGATTCTCTACAATCTAACTGCAACCAACCGATTCGTAATCTGTAACATTTCAAGTTAAACTTTTACGGATTAGCGATTGTCAACCAACTCGAACCTTTATCTCTCCACCAACTCTTCCATCACGCCACTAAGCAGGAATGGGATGATGCCAGTAATAATTTTCACCTTACCGTTCCAGCGTTTTGCCATCAATTGGTCCAGATATTTCTTACGTTCTATAATCATGTCTCAAACCACCTTTTCTCACTGCAAATTTAGTTGTGACTCACCGATATTTTTTCAATGCAAAATTACAGCTTTTTCCCGACACGGAAGATATTTCTAGGAATTTTCTTTACACATTAACGATTGCTAACCAACAACTCTAAGCTCTAAGCTTTCTCCAGTCCATTCTCATCCATCAGGAAGTCAAAGAGGCCTGTTATCAATACACCATTCTCGTTGTAGTGTGGTATGTGATAACCTCCCACGATAATCACCTTCTTGAACGCATCATTGATATTCAGGAGTGAAGCCTGCTCCTGCTGTTCCTTCTCATAATCCGGCATTGACAGGGCAGACTGGATATAGATTCTTACCGAAGCCTTGTTCACCACAAAATCCACTTCCAGTTGCACCCTCTGCTGGCGTCCTTCACCGTTGCGTTTCATGGTCTCGACAACCCCTACATCCACTGAGTATCGCCTTCTTCGCAGTTCATTATACAGCGTATTCTCCATGGCGTGCGTCTCTTCCACCTGTCTGAAATTCAGCAAAGCGTTTCTCACGCCCAAGTCCTCAAAGTAATACTTGTTCTGCGTACCGATATACTTGCGTCCCTTCACATCGTAGCGCTGAGCTTCGGCAATGATGAAAGCATCTTCCAAATGTCGTAGATATTCAACGACAGTAGGCTGAGTGATTTTCACGTTCAGTTCCGAAGCAAAAGTATCGGCAATGCGTTTGCCATTAGTAGATGAGCCAATAGCCGAGGCGAGCACCTGCAGAAGCGTACGCATCCCCTCTGGATTTCTCAGGTGGTTGTGCTCTACCACATCTCTAAGGTAGATTGTTTCGCACAGCCCTTTCAGGTATGCCTCTTTCTCCTCATTGGATTCCATCAGCACCACCTGCGGCAAGCCGCCATAGCGGTAATATTCCATCAACAGTTGCGACATGTCACCTCCCTTTGCCTCATACACTTCAGCAAAGCTCAGCGGGTGCACACGTATCTCCCAGCCACGTCCGCGAAATTCCGTAACCACATCAGTCGAGAGAAACCTTGAGTTCGACCCCGACACGTATGCCTGCACATTTCGCATGTGCATCAGGCTGAGCATCACACCCACAAAATCTTCCACCAACTGCACCTCGTCAAGAATAACGTATGTCGTCTGACCGTCATCAGGGTTAAGCTCGTCTATATAGTCAAGAAGCACATCGGGATTCAGAAGGCGTCTGTTCTTACGGTCATCTAACGAAAGACAGATGATATGTCTTTCATCCGTCCCATGCTCCAACAGATAAGTCCTGAACAGGTTAAACAGCAAGAAAGACTTTCCGCACCTACGGATTCCCGTCACTATTTTCACCATATCATTCCTACTGCCGTCCAACAGCTGTTTAAGGTATGTCCTGCGCTCAAAAATCATAGTTCTATTTTAAATACTTGTAACATTATACAATTTTTCATTGCAAAATTAAAACTATTTCCCCGACACGGAAGATATTTCTAGGAATTTTCTTTACACTTTAACGATTCTTAACCAACCTCTCTCAGCTCTAAGCCATAAGCTTAATAACGATACACTACGTTACGATACGAACAGAGTTCTACGATACAAAGACTTTATCTCATTCATCGTTATCGTTGCCCTCCTAACGGCACAGCCTTATGACATCCTGCGGAAGCAGGACATTGCCGACATCGTCATTCGGGATGGTCTTTGTGAAAAGCACAATCTCTATCTTCTTGTCCTTGACGAAAGGAAGATAAGGAGCAATCTTCTTCAGCTCGTTGGTGAGAAGACGCCCGTTCTCGCCCGAAGTCCATTTGCATTCACCAATCAGGATATGCTTTTTATCCAACGATTCCGCAACGACATCCAGCTCCACCTCCCTGTATTCACCATCCACAAGCACTTGTCCCCACCATCTCCTGGCCTCGGAGTAAGTGACTCCTCCGATAGTGTTCCCTGTTACGGCATCACGACAAAGCCGTTCCCACCAATATCCCGTCAGCTCCGGCAGCCTTTGGCTCAACAATTTGTCTATCAGCTGCGTCCGCTCCAGTTCAATGAATGACCTATTCGCCGGCACGAACTTATAATGAAAATACAGGAATGGGTCAGCTATGCGATACAGACTTTTCTTGCTGTCCTTGGCGGACACTCCGAAAGGGATGTCCTTTTCGAGATAACCCAGGTCTATCAGCTTCGAAAGCGGCCTTGAGAGATTGGTGGCAGGCTCGTTGCACTTTGCCGCAATCTCCTTGAGCCTCGTAGCACCACCACCCACAATCGTCATGATGGTAGCCGTCTTGACAATATCTCTGAAATCGTCCCTGAAAAGATGTTGCGGTTCCTCGTACAAAGCTCCAAAAGAAGAAAGCACATGCTCGTCAATCGCCTCTCTGAGGGAGGATGAACCCTCGCGAAGCTTCCAATACCTTGGTATGCCTCCCCATATCGCATAGTTCTCAATCGTCTCCACATCATCCAGTCCCAAAGCCTCCTGCAGATAAGGAAGCCTGATTGGCCTGATGTTGAAATCGGCCTCTTTTCTTCCGAACAAAGGCGATGCCTCATCGTGGGTGAGGTCGTACATCATAGTCTGAGAAGAACCGCACAGTATGATGTTGTATTTCAGACTCTCCGAGTCAAGAAGCGTCTGGATTATTGAAGGGAGTGACGGATCACTTTCCACGAGATAGGGGAACTCGTCAAGGCAGACGGTGAATTTTTCGGTTGCCCTATGGTTCAATGCCGTAAGAAGCGACCGCCAGTTCTTGTACTCGGCATCGGCAAACCCCTCAAACACGTGGGATGCCACATAACAGAAGTTTGCCATCTGTGTGGCAGCATCCGTCCTGTCCGCCTCGAAATAGATATCCCCATCTGTCAGGATTTTCTTGATGAGCGTTGACTTGCCGACACGTCTGCGACCTCTGACAATTGCAAACCCCGGTTCCCTTTTCGAGAGCAATTTTTCGAACCTCGCCTGTTCTGCCGTTCTATCTACAAACTTCATACTCAACTTGAATTTTATTATGCTTTACAAACATTATGTTTTAACACCATAATTATATTTCAGTTTGCAAAAGTACAACTTTTTCCCGACACAGAAGATATTTTAGAGGAAATTTCTTTACACATTAACGATTGTTAACCGATGCTCCAGTTTTCGTTTTCGTTATGTCAAAAAGCACACCTCAAGCGATAAACACTTGGGGTATGCTCAAAAAGAGTTTTCGTTTTAGTTTTCGTTCTTGGAGATGACCTCAAGTGAGGTATCACCTTTCTTGATCTTGACTGATTTTCCGGCGGCGATGGCTTCGGGAATCTTTTCCACTACTGCGAACATCAGGAGCAGTCCCACTGCCGTCAGTACCGAGCCGTCAATCTCGCCCGTAGGAGGAACAATGAAACCTCCTACAATCAGAGCTATGCTGATAAACAGCGTAACATAGAAGGTCTTCATACTCTAAAAGGTTAGGGGTTAGGGGTTAGGGCTGTGGTGTCGGAAGAATTTCTCTAACCTCTAACCTTAAACTCAGGACATCGGTGCTCCGCCTTCTTCGTCGCCTCCTTCACCAGTTCCACCACCAGGGTTTTCGTTTTCGTTTTCCTCGTCGTCACCTCCCGAAGTAGCGTCAGCGGCAAAGATTGCCTGGAGGGTGATGTCGCTGTTCAGGACGTTCAGCTTGCGGTTTGCATCGGTGCTGCCGTCAGACCACTTCACGAAGTGATAACCGAATGCAGGGGTTGCCTTGATGTTCACCGAAGAACCTGAGTCATACTGACCGCCACCGGTCACTGAACCTGAGCCTGAAGGACTGACGCTGAGCGCCACCGTCTTCTTAGGTGCAGGAGTGTTCCCCGAATCCTGGTCATCGTCATCGTTGTTTCCACTTCCGTTTCCGGAACCTGTTCCGTAAGTCAGCTCCATATCCGGAGTAAGGAACACCTTCTTCGAACCGCCGTAGCTGTTCACGGCACCCCGATAGGCAGAGTCGTCAATATAGCTGGCCAGCAATGCATTGTGGTTAATGAGCGTCTGGGTACTGACCTTGGTCTTGCCGCCACTCTTACGCGAGTGTACCCAGCAGTAAGCCCTGTCGCCCACCGCAACCTCGTGTGCAAGCTTCCCGTTCACCTCGCTGAACGCATCGGCAATCACCTGCCCCAGAAGCGGGGTCGTATTGCTCTTGTCTAAAACCACATAGCACGCCTTAAACACACCGTAAGGCAGACCCGTAGCGGCATTCACCAGCTGCTCCACATCGTAGAACGAAATCTGGTCGCCATAGTCATAGTTCGGGTTGTTCTGCACCACCGCATTCGCAAACTCCGCAATAGTGGTGGAAGCATCAATCGCCAGCGAGCCCAGTGCGATGTCAGTAACGTCGCGTCCGCCAACCTCCGTCACCACGATAGCGGGCAGCGAACCCTGGGTGATGGTGTAAGGAGCCACGATGCAGGCACCACCTGCCACCTCGCTCTTGGTCAGATACACGGGCACGTGCTGCATATTCAGCTTCACGAACATATTGTAGTCGCTCACGCCCACCGCCTTGTTCTCAAAACCATTCTGGAGCAGAGGCATAATGCCCTTGTACATCTGGATGATGTTGCCCCACCTCATACGTACCCTCTGCTGAGCCGCAGTCTTGCGGTCGGTAGTTGAGGTAATCTTTTCAGAGACAATCGTGCGTCCCTGATTCTGGCTGAAAGTAAAGTCTCCAGCCGAGCCCGACATACGTCGGATAAGTCCTTTCAATATTGCCATAATAGGAAAATCGTTTTTAGTTCAACAATCCGCAACTGTCAGGCTCCTCAGTCGGCCTCATCTCCCCCGCATGGTCCATCCCCGGAAACTGCCCCTCCGTTCTTTGTCCGTTCATTGTCCGTTCTGAAACGGAGAAATAGCGGAGCTGCGGCGACCTTGGTACGACCTTGCTTCGGAGCTGCTGCCCGAACTGACACGGACAGAGCCTTTTAGCTGCGTATGGTTCTGTCTTGAACCACGATGCAAAGGTACGACTATATTTGCCATCAAACGGATTATTCCCTATATGCAAACACCCGTTTCCCTATAATTGAAACATTGCCTCTTAGAGAAAAGCAATATTGAAAAATCAAGCCAGTTTCAGGTTAACAGTTAACAACCGAAAATGTTTACTGTTACCTCAAAACTCACAAAAATTCCGTTTCCTCACGCACACCTGCGTATGCGCGAACCTTATATATAAAATTAAAACATAATATCATTATATCTATGAATAACCCCGAATCCTCCCAACTGCCACTCGGTGTCAGTTACGCGTTAACAGTTAACGTCATTTTGGCACAAAAGGCACAAAAAATCCAATTGGCACACGGCTTGATATAGGGAAAAGTGTAGAACGAGATAAAAACGCAAATCAATGGCATATCATACATTTTCTCTCAGAGGCGGAATCTCCGCTGCAACAGTTTCAGTTGACGTTAAACTAGCCGGCAACATCAAGACCGGCTGATTAATGTCTAACTAAGAAGCTGTTTTGATTTCTTACAATGATAATTATATTGCATGTCATTTCGATGCGATTTGCATATCTTTCCGGCATCTTTTTCCCGTTTCACTCCTCAAATAGTCCACTATTCTTCGTCGCAAAACAAGAAAAATCTGCTCGAAAATATAATGCAAATCCCTATCGAACAAATCAAAACAGCTTCTAAAACTGTTTTTGCCAATGAGGGAAACCAGCGAATTTTTACCGCAACAGTGTGCCAAGGCGGCAGACCGCCTCTCGCACCAGATTTCTTTGGCCGACATGCTCCAGTATGCCGACCGTTTGTGCAACCCGTCTGAACTGAAGTTCCTTTCCAACTTCATCACTCAGGTTGCTCTCCACACATCGTGCCGCAAGGAGGATGTCTGCATCTGTGCCGACTATCTCTACGACCTTGCCTACAACCAGAACCGCCGTGGCGACATTCATTACAACTATGACTGTCAGCAGTTCCTGGGGCGCATCAGCGATTCATCATTCTATTCACCTGAGACCGGGGAAACCCGTTCCCGCAAAAAGATTGCAGCATGATGGACAACACTACTATGCCTGTGGGCAAGCCCCACTACATTCACGAGCAGCACAACAGCGGCTGCCAGCAGTTTTTCGGTCCCATCACGGGCTGCATCTTCGCAATGCCCGGAGCCAATGTCACGCAGAATCCTGCCACCACTGTTCCCGTCTCACCCGAACCAGCCGAAAAGCCGAAGCGCAAGCGCACTTCACGTCCCAAGCTTTCAGAAGTGAGCAAAGTCCGGAAGGCTCCCAAGTCCGAGCCCAAGGCTCTTACCGTAATGACCTTCCGCAAGAACGGAATTGTTGACGGTCATCTCACACTCCTGTATAAGGCTCTGGTGGATGACGGATGGATTGACTCCCGCACCACCGAAGACGAATTTCTCGAACTTTTTGCCAATACCCCCAACGACTGCCGCATCATCTGGAGCGGCAAGTACGGCAAGAGCACCCTCGTCTATCTCTTCTGCCAGCTCATCGTCGAGGAGCTCGTGGATCTTCATCAGGGATACACCCTCGCACATATTCTTGAGGGACATTTTGTGGATTCCGAAGGCCATCCGCTCACCAATCTCGACCACGGAGACCCTTACAACCAGCAGGCAGAACCCGTTGTCAAGGGCTACATCCACACGATGAAGACTGCCCTTGGCCGCCGCAGCCGTTCAGTCGAGACAGAATCACTGAGCGGAAGCCGCTTCCGTGACGACGACTACACTGATTCTTCGGGTTATGGCGATGCCTACGACCCCTACGACCATCAGGACATCCAGCTCCACAACAAGCACGGAAACCAACGTTAATCAGTAACAACTCTGCACGTAATTTCGGGCATTTAGGGAAATCTCTCGGGATGCCCGATTTTTTTGCAACAATTTAATAACCAACCCCCTGAGCTCTCAGCTTTAATCTCTAACCTAATCCTTTCCCGACCATTTCCCCGACAATTGCCGCCCTTTTGGCGTATTCCGGTCACCGACCCCATCAAAAAGGCACGGGACTGACGGGAAGCATATCGCTCCCGCCAACGCCAAAAAATTATTGAATATGGCAGAAAACATTTTTTATCCTCCGTCTGTTCAGTCAGACCTCTTTCAGTATCTCAACCCTCAGCAGCAGGCCTTCCTCAAGCCCATCCTGCGCATCCTTAAGCCCAAGGCTCAGATCGAACTCTGCACGGCTCTGGTCGACTACCTCGAAACAGGTATTCCCGAGCCTCCTGTCACCTACACTCTCGGTGTGGTCTTCATGTACGTCATCCACAACGACGAACCCAAGGGCTCCAACCCCGACGACCGCAAATTCATTTATCCACTCAACACACTTTGATTATGAATCGCAAACAGTACGAAAACACCAGCCTGACCTGCGTTCTCCAGCAGACAGAAGAGATTACCAGCGACAACTGCCCGACAGGCATTATCTCCCGCACCCCCGAAGGATTCCGCTTCGAAGAGGCCATCCGCAAGGGACGCGCCCCAAGGAACCCAAGGCTGTTCGATGGCAATTACTTATCTATGGTCAGAATGCAGAATGGCCGGTACCAGCTTCATCTTAAGACGATGTCCGAAGTTCTTGACCACGATAAGTACGCCTTCGGAGTCTATTCAGAAGTCATCAACGCACTCAAGATTATCGAATAAGTGAATGTTTAGTGTTTAGTGTTTAGTGTTTAGTGTTTAGTGTTTAGTGTTTAGTGTTGGTGGTGAGGCGCTTGTCAATTGATGTGCGTAAGCCAGATAAGAGCTTTGCTACATCTTCGATGTGCTGACGTTCTTGTAGAAGTTCCTCTTCTGTAATATAGCCAAGATCGTTAGCCAGAGTAAGTTGACAAAGAACCTCCATAAGAGATCCATAACTGATTTCCACAAAATGGTATTGCTCTTTCAACGATAATCTGCCCATTCCTTCGGCAATGTTGGACGGTACTGAAACAACAGCCCTTCTCAACTGATCGCCCAGAGCATACTGCTCTTCACGAGGAAGTTTGCGAATCAATATGTAAACACTCTTCACTAAAGCACGTGCGTACTTATAAGCATTCAGAGTCTCGAAATTAAATGAACTTATATTCTAAAAAGAATCTATATGTCAAAAAATAATCACTCAACATTCAACGCTCAACACTCAACATTGAGTGCTGCTGACCTTCCTCCAGCGCTTCGCATCTACTTCGAAGCTGCTCCCGAGAATTTCCGCATTCCGGCCATTCTCACCGCCATCACCTGCCTCTGTGCCTTGGGCACACGCCTTCGTGCACGATATGTCTATGACAACGACCTTCACGCCCTCCTGCTGCAAGTCATCATTGTGGGAAACCCGGGCGACGGAAAATCGTTCACCCGCCCAATAGTCAAGAATCTGATGGCACCCCTGCTGCTTCGCGACCAGGAACTCCGCCGTCAGGAACAGGCCTACAACGAACTCAAGAAGACCAGTGCCAAGAATAAGCCCCTTCCCGAGGAGCCCATCACCGACGTCCGCTGCATCCAGAACATCACCCGAGCAAAACTCGTCAAGCGTGCCGATATGTTCATCCGCAAATATGGCGAACCGCTGGCATTCATGCTTTTCTCCGAAGAACTCTCCACAATGTCCGAGGGCAACAAGAAGGCCTATTCCGACCTTCGCACCATCGGCCGACTGGCCTACGACATCGGAGCCTCCTTCTCCACCGACACCAACAGCAGCGAATCCTACTGTGCAATGGTCGATATCATCTGGTGCTCGCTCTACTGTTCCACACCGGCGGCTCTCGACGAATATATGGACCGCCGTTCCATCGAGGGCGGCAACGTGACCCGTCACGTCATTGCCGACCTGGGCGACCTTATGGGCGACGATGCGCCTGTCTTTCAGGTCATCACTCCCGAGCAGCAGCAGACCATAGGAGCAACCGTTGACCGACTGATGCGTGAGACCTACACCGACGAAGGCTCACTTCAGCCCGTGCACGAAGTGCCGATGGACTGGATAGACGACGAGATACGTCTCTGGTGCAGCGATCAGCGTCAGCAGGTGCTCAAGACCGGCAGTCGCGCACTCAACTGTTTCTACAAGCGTTCCAGCGTATCTGCCTTCCGTATGGCAACTCTCTGCTATCACCTCTGGTGCAACGAACTCGGTATCAGCGAAGACGACTCCACGGCTACGGCTCAGATTCGTAAACACATCATCCGGTTCTATCGTTTTATGGCTTCCTACACCCTCGAAGGTCTTCTCAGCCGTTGGGGCAAACGATTCGAAGAGATGCAGTCTCACACCGAATCCGACGAGGGCCCAAAGGTAACGCTCTATGATATGTTGCCCGAGAACTTCACCCGTGACCAGCTTCGCGAAACCATCGTCAAGCTCAGTCTCTCCACTCCCGCACGTGTATTCATCAGCAAGTGGAAACGTGCCAGACTTATTCACCAGCCTGACAGACAGGTAGAGTTGTACACCAAAAACTACTAGTCTTGAAGGTTTATGGTTAAAGGTTTATGGTTTATGGAATTGTTCTTGGAATTTTGAGCGAAGACCACTTAGTGGTTTTGATATGGAGATAATAATATCCTCTATATGCGAAAGCTCTTCTGGTGTAATGTAACCCAAATCACATGAGACATCCATTTGACTATGGACTTCCATCAAAGAGCCATAGCTCATTTCAAGGAAATGCACCTTGTCTGGATAGGACGTACGATTTGTTCCTTCAGCAATATTTGATGTGACTGATACAGCAGCTCGTCTCAACTGATCACAAAGCGCATACTGCTCCTCTTTGGGAAACTTCTTAAGCAACCCATAAACCACCTTAACCAAAACCTTTGCACGCTGATATGCAACCAGTTTCTTATAGTTGAATATTTCCTGATTTTCCATTTTCAATTACCTACTTATGACTCTATTAATACTATCGTCCATAAACCCTAAACCCGTTCTTTTGAAGGTTAATGGTTCAGAGTTAAAGGTTAATGGACAAAACGAAATGTCCATACGCCTTAAACCTAAGTCCATAAACCATAAACCATCATGATGCAATTCGAAATTGACAAATTGAGAAGCCTACCTATCGAGTCCGTAGCCGAAAGGCTCGGGCTCAAGGTGGAGCGCCACAAGAGTCTCTGTCCTTTTCACGACGACAGCCATCCGTCTCTTTCCTTCAGCGTAAGCCGCAATACCTACAAGTGTTTCGTATGCGATGCCCACGGTGGAGTCATCGACCTTGCGATGCACGTTCTGGGGCGCAACTTCGTTGAAACCTGCCAGTGGCTTGCCAATGAGCATAACGTGATTCTTTCCGAGTGGAAGCCTGCCGAACAACACTCAACGCTCAACACTCAACGCTCAACATTCACCCCCGAGAAGTATCGCAGGTTCTTCGACAGGCCATTCATCAATCAGGCTGCGGGAGAGTTTCTTTTTGAGCAGCGTCACATCGACCCTCGTGTAGTCCGTTGGTGCCGCCTCACCAGCTATACCGACCGAAACGGCATCCCTTGGCTCCAGATACCCTTCTTCGACATCGACGGCAAACTCACCGGAGTCCAGTGGCGCAACCTCACGCCCTCAACACTCAACACTCAACGTTCCGAGGTTCCGCTTTCCATACGGCAGCAACTGCCACATCTACAATCTGCCGGTGCTGAAACTCCTCAAACCGGGAGAAGAACTTTGGATAGCCGAAGGCTGTTCCGACTGCTGGAGTCTCCTTTCCAGTGGTCACAAAGCCATCGCCATCCCCTCCGCCACCTTGCTGAAACCAAAGGACCTTGAGATTCTCTCAACACTCAACTCTCAACACTCAACACTCAACCTTCACATGTTCCCCGATGCCGACATCCCCGGAGAGAAACTCTTTCTCCAGTTGAAACAGTTCTTGGAAACCCACTCAACACTAAACTCTCAACACTCAACATTAACCCGTCACTCCCTGCCTTCCGACTGCAAGGACTACAGTGACTACTATCTGAAATATATATGGAAATAACACTCATTCGCAAACGCACCAATGCCCTCTACACAGAAGGCGAACTTGAGGTCAACTTTGACCGCCAAACCTCCACAGTCGAGGCTACCGACTGTATGCTTCCCGCAGGCCGTTACATCCTGCGCATTGTCAAGAAGTCCGAACGTAAACAGTCGCTCGTAATCTTTCATCCCGACGGCAAATCTACAGGCTGGCGCATCGGCATCAGCCACTCCTACATAGGCAGTCGCAAAGACCATATCATCGCCATCGGCACGCCCCTCATCCCGGGAGCCGTCTATAAGGCCACCAAAGATTACGAGCGTCTGATGGACCGTTTCAGCAAGTGTACTGCCCGTGGCGAACAGATGGACTTCATCATCAGCGACCGCTGCTGCCAGCCTTGCCGCCCCATCCGCCACTGGCTCACCGACTATTCCGCAACTCCCAATCCCGCACTGGCATGAAGAAGTTACAATTCATCATCGTCATCGTCATCGTCATCGTTATCGTTTTCGTAACTGCTGCTTGCAGCAGTCTTCGTCAGATTCAGGTGGTTCGTGAAGTCTCGCGCGACACTCTCTACCTGAGTAATGTCCAGTACGACTCGATTTATGTCTTTCAGGATCATCTCACCGACCGTTCGCGGGACACGATTTATATGAAGGACATACAGTATGAGTACAAATACAAGCTCATTCGTGATACAGTCTATCGCACCCAGATTGACACCATTCCCATAATCCGAGAAGTCGAGGTCGTCAAAACCGAGCGTTACATCCCCAAGGTCTATAAAGCCACCTTCTGGATCTGCATCATTCTATTTTGTGTATTCTGCGTATTCTGCGTGCTAAAACTTAAACCTTAAGAAAATGATTTTATGCAGAACGTTTAGTGTTTAGTGTTTAGTGTTTAGTGTTTAGAAGCTGTTTTGATTTCTTACAATGATAATTATACTGTATGTCATTTCGATGCGATTTGCATATCTTTCCGGCATCTTTTCCTCGTTTCACTCCTCGCACTATTCTTCGTCGCAAAACAAGAAAAATATGCTCGAAAATCTAATGCAAATCCCTATCGAACAAATCAAAACAGCTTCTTATTAATCATTCGTGTACCCAACAACCCACACTACACACTACACACTACACATTACCAAAAACCCACACTCCATCATTCCTATCGCCCTCGTGATGCAGGATATGTCCCATCTCGGAAATGTCACGCCTGATGGTACGCTCGGATACATGAAGCATACGTGCCATTTCAGCTGCCGTCACCTTAGGATTAAGTTTGACGAAACTCACTATAGCACGTTGACGTTCAGAAAGTTGAGCCATCACATCATACCTGTCACCATACGTGACATCATACATGACATCAGTTTGTCTCTCCTTCACAGCATAAATGGTAGTCATGAAGTGACTTGCTGTAGATTTGAATACTGGACAAAGTTCCTCCTTATATCCTTCCAGTCCTTTTGTGGCATTACATATCCTCTTCAACCCACTGCCCCTCTTCTCCATATAGTCCAATTGAGCCATCACATCAGCCAATACAGGATTCCTTCTGTCGGAGGGAACCTCACGAATGTCCAGATCCTGAATCATCAGACCGCTATACATACCGCCAGGAGAAGTCAGAGTCAACCTGTCATCATAGATATCCAGATGAACCTCACTACCCATAACAGTATAGTCTCTGTGAATGAAATGGTTTACAAGAGCCTCAAGAACAGCCCTTTCAGCATATTCATGTTTGTTTTTCCTCCCGTCTGGAAGTTTCTCCCAACCATTTCGGGTATTGGACTTCACGAAATTCAGTGCCTCACGCAAAAGAAGCAATATATTACCATGATACTCTGCATCATTGATGGCATCGTCCTTCTCAACTCCATTCCATCGCGTGCAATACAGTCTCGACTGAGACAAAGGACACTCGTCTGCAAACAAAGCTCCTGCATTCGTCAGACACCCCTCTTCTGTCACCAGCCCAAACGACTTGACATATTTCTTGTCCCAGGGCAAGTCCAGCCGCTGCCTGTACGTATTGGCAAGCATAATGAAAGTGAAATCCTGAAGACTGTAAGCCGTATGAATGGAATCAAACGAACGATTTGTTCCCTTCAGCACAAGCCTCATCATCTGTTCGTCCGTAGCCGGCATACTTTCGTTACCCACTCTCACAAACGCAATCCTCTGATTGTCTCCCACATAATAGTATGGGGTGTAACCACCAGCCTTCACCATCAGCTCCAGCACCTTCATGCCATTCACATCTCTTGGGACAAGCTCAACCGAAGGCAGCGGATCCATCCTGTCACGAATCTGAGAGCTTATGACCTCACTCACATACTGGATGTTATCCAGCCCACGAATCGTACCATCGTCTTCGATGCCAAAGAAAAGAGAACCGCCCAATCCATTGGCAAAAGCACTTACACTCTTCAGCCAGCTCTTAGGTCTTCTCTCCTCAAGCATACTCTTGAAGTCGTATGCAGTACACTCAGATATCAAATCCAACATATCGATACATCATTTTTTGCAAATCTACAAAAACAACAGATTTATATGTATAAA
>NZ_JBADWU010000004.1:0-40066 GCF_056203535.1 Candidatus Limimorpha sp.
TACCATTGCTGCCACAGCATACCCAAATCATTTTGAAATGACAGGGGATTATTATTGCTCAAATGATACGATTATCCCATATTCAAATGAGAATTTCTGGGTCCTCCACATCACGGACATCTTCAACTACGACGACCCGACAGGCATAGAGGAGCAGCCCAAAGTGGTGCCGCTGCAAATGAGGGTACATCCCAACCCAGCCACAACATGGGTTGCCATCGATTTCACTTTGCCTGGCGATGCCAAAACAGCTGCTGTTGAAATTGTCAACTCGCTTGGCGAAAAAGTCATGCAAAGCCAATTAAACGGTAACGTCGGTCAGAAGGTTCTTGACCTTCGCGAACTTGCCAATGGTGTCTATACCATCACCATTTTGTGTGGTGAATATTACCAGACTGAAAAGTTGGTCATTACGAAATAAGTTGTAGTTTTGCGATTGGTTTCCGCTCTAAACAAGGGGCGGAAACTAATCGTATGTAATCTTTATCACTATGAAAAAACTGGTATTTACGTTTGTTCTATGCTATACATGCGCCATTGCTTTTCCACAAATTCGCATAGATTGGCAGCAGTGTTACGGGAGTATGGGAATCGATCAAGCGTTTGGAATTATCCAAAATGAAATTGGGGGATATTATATTGTCGGCCGTGCTGGTGAAGAAAGCGGCATGGTTGGCTGCGACCTTGGAGACTTATATAGTTCTTGGCTTATTGAGATCGATGGTTTTGGTGAATTTGTGGGAGAAAATTGTATCCTCGACTTTTACCCTAGTCGCCAAGGATTGTTGAATGGAAATGACACATCGTTCTTTCTAGTTGGAGGTGGAGGTGGAGGATTCATTGAAGTAAGGAGATACAATAATAATGCAGATTTGAAATGGATAGCTCTAGCTGGAGATCCGGAAAAAGGCGTAGCGGAGATTCCTTATGTTGCGTCAACTTCAGATGGAGGAGTGGTTGCAACTGCTTATGTTCAATGGCCATGTGGGCCCGGTGGGGAATATTACGGCATGAATGATGCCTGGGTGGTGAAAATCAATAGCGAAGGCGAACAGGAATGGGAAATCATGCTTGGGTCGGAAGGGATGGAAGTGCCTGCATGTTTATTTGGAGAGTCAAATGGGAATGTCTTGGTTTCAATTGCGGGTTATGCCCTTGGCAATGGAAATGTTGCGAGTTGCCATCGCACAAAATCTGATGCCATCATTACAGAGCTGAGTGCAGACGGTGAAATACTATGGAGCCGCTGCTATGGCGGAGACGAAAGTGGGGATGGTTTTAGTTGCATTGCAGAATTGAGCGACGGCTACCTGTTTGCAGGAGAGACAGAATCAGAAGATGGAGACCTCGAAGGTGCAGGCTATCATCTTGGCTATATCAACAATCTTCCTGCCTACGGACGAACATGGGACATCTGGCTTATGAAAACCGACTTCGAAGGCAACATCCTCTGGAGTCGCTGCTATGGTGGAACAGGCAATGAATCTGCTAAACAAGTTTTCCAGAACGAGGACGGCGGCTTCACCGTGTTCGGAACTTCGAAATCGATAGACGGCGATGTGCAGAGTGGTCAGAACCTTCATTTGCCTTGGAATGGATCCCCATCAAAGAAGATTTGGGTGTTTAGGACAGATGCTGAGGGAAATCTGCTCTGGGAAAGAGCGATAGGCCACAAAGGGAATGACATTGATTTAAGTGATGTTATAAAACATAACGAGAAGGAATACACACTGGCAGCTACATCAGGGGCCTGCGTCGATCCCGAATACCAAGGAGATTACAACTGTACAAATGCGCCATTGCTGGAACATGGCTACAAGAATTGGTGGGTCCTCCACATCACGGACATCTTCAACTACGACGACCCGACGGGCATAGAGGAACAGCCAAAAGTGGTGCCGCTGCAAATGAAGGTACATCCCAACCCCGCCGCCACTTGGGTAGCAATAGACTACACGCTGCCCAACGGCAACGCCAAAGCGGAGCTTTCCATCTTCAACGCCATGGGCATAAAAGTGAAGCAGGTTGAATTGGATGGCAGCCAAGGCCAAAAGGTTCTTGACCTGCGCGGTTTGGCACCTGGCGTGTATTTCATTACACTTTATTGCGACGGATTAGAGCAGACTGGTAAATTGGTGCTAATGTGATGCAAAAAAACACCTATCAAGCATGTTTGTTCCGCAAGGCAGCCTGATGGGAAAATTCGACATCTAAGGAAGGATAACCGAGGCTTTGAGATGGTGGGGTTTCGGATTCCCGCGACCTCGCAATCCCGAAGCCCCGCAATCCCGTAATCTAATCTTTAGTTTAAAATTAAGCAAATGTTGCATGGCTATGAACAAATTCATTACCTTTGCCCCTCGACATCAAGCGTCTGCCGTTTGCGAGAGAGAATAATCAAAAATAGGCGGTGAGGAGATTTCACCACACATCTTGCAGTAGATGGCTGCAAGCATAGAGGACGCAATAATGCACCGCTGGCGGGCGTTATAACGCAAGTATATGTTTTATATTAAAATTGAAAGCAATATGAAAAATTTGAAATATATCATGGCAACGCTTATGGTTGCCGCTATTGTTGCAGTCGTTTTGGTGGGCTGCAAGAAGGAGAAGGAAACAATATCACCCAACGACAATACGCCTACTTCAAGTTCCGTCGTGCAGCGTCTGCTTGATTTCCAGCAGCAAGTAAAATACTATACCGCAAATCCTTACATAAAGGATGGTGAAGCGATGGAAACGGACGAAGCTGTGAATGACATTGTTGACCTCTTCAATGCGGTCTATTCTGAGCCAGATGCTTATTATGAGCAGATTGCCCGTCACGAGTTCTCACTTACTATTCCTGTAACATCCGAAGGCAAGGTTTTAGCCTCTGATGCGGCGGCATTATACAACCAAGCCGTGAGCATGGCCGCCGAAGCCTACCACAATGATGGCATTGTGGAGAACAAAGGATATGCTTTGCTGACCGCAACAGTTGAGCCGCAAAGAGACGGAACGGCAAGGGTGAACTTTAGCGGCACATCGGGACGCATAGATTCTTCTCCTTCTCCTGTTAGTATGCCATTTGGTTCACTCGACAATTGGCAATACAAATCTCCGCTTGGCAAATGTGATAGTACCTGCATGTATTCTGGAGCTGACAAGGAATTAGAGTATTATATTAAAGCTGCTGCCGAATCAGTGTATCCGACAGCACCACAAGGTTATGAATATAGGCCGATAGCCCCCACAACCCTAACTTTTTCCGGCTTGGAATACATGGATTCGATATGGGCTGATACCATTTTTTGCCGTCCTGTTGAATATGGCAAATGTATCGAATGGACTGACATGAATAGATACTACCAAGGGGAATGGTACATGATATTCAATAAGATACCATCTGACCGCCACTATTCCATTGGCAACCTTCATTATGTGATGCCTGACATAACAATTCAAGGAATGGAGCAATATGATCCTTCTCATAGTCATTTTTATTATTACCATGAAACCACCGTAACTTATTGCCGGCTTGAATTGTTCGATATATACACTTTCCCGCACCAGCCCTTAGAAAAATAAAGATATTGCCATGAAACGTTTAATTGTCACATTATTGTTGTCATTCAGCCTACACCTTTATGCTCAAACATGGAAAACTCCGTTTGAAAGCGAAGGATATGTGGTGCTTTTTGACGCTATAAGGACAAGTGAAAATGAGACCGTGCTTGTGGGACACATTGGCGATACCGCATGGATGGTAAAGTTTGATGAGAAAGGAGAATATGTCTCCCGCACCTATCCCGAATATAGAAGCACTACAGGTTTTATGGGTGTTGAAGAACTTGACAATGGCAATTATTTGGCTTTGGGATGCACCACCATCAATTCTGTCAGTCATATTTCCACAGCTATCATCGACCGTGACTTGAACTTTGTCAAAAGCACAAACTATGCTATCGAGGATGGCTATGGGCACTTTGAGATAAGTGGATGCAGAACGATGAAGGATTCGGACGGCACCGTTGTAGCAAGTATGGCTATTGCCGGTGGTCAGGACTCGAATACAGGCACCTTATGGCGGTTTGACCAGGAAGGCACCATGATTCACAACCGATATCTTGGGCGCTTGTTTCCCTATTACTTGGCGCGATTTATGCCTTATCAGCTAAAGAAAACATTCGACGATCAGGAAATTGTCATGTTCTGTCCTTGCAGGGATGGTTTCTCTGACATGCTCTATTTTGACGCATCATTCAACTGTTTGCGTGCCTATCAGGTGAAAATGAACAATTGGCCATTGGAATACTGGTATTCGGATTGGTATTATGACAATGGAGACATGCTTTCATGCGCAATATGTCATTATCCTACGGATGTCAATTATTTGCAGCTTCTTCTGTGCAGGCTGACTCCCGAAGGTGAATATGTCAATCAATGCGCGCCAGTCAGGTTAGGTGACACATGCGTGTATACGCCATATTACAGGGGAATGGCTGCAGTCGATGCCAATACGATTTATGTGGGGGCGACTTGCCATCCGGAAGGGTCTGCAGACCCATCCTATCCTGAAATGTTCCTGATAAATCAAGATTTGGAAATCCTCGGGAAAATCAGCCTTGAAGAGGTATGGGAGTCGTTCACTTTTGTTGTAATTGAAACCGGCGATGGAGGTTGCATCGCAACTGCAACAGCAAGAGACAGCAAGAAAACAGTTGTCATGAAGTTTACCAGAGACGACTTTAATCCGATGTTGTCTGTACAGGAAGTATCCCAAGACCAGCTGCAAGCGCGTGTCTCTCCAAATCCTGCGCACGACAGGTTGAACATCGACATTTCCAACATTCCGTTCGACGAAGCAAACCGCATCCGCATCACCGATGCCAATGGGCGGGTCTGCATCGATCGTTACATCAAGGGCGAAGGCAACTTGCTCGAACTTGGCATCGACAAATTGCGGCCAGGCCTATACGTCTATCAAATCAATAACGCTCAAAACGAACTTTTGAAAGGAAAGTTCATCAAGGAATAGTAGTCCTTTGAAGTGTTGAAATCTCCATTACCTATATGCCCTGACGGGACTTTTCGCTATCTTTGCCACATCTGACAACCTGAAGCTATGATTCAAATCGCTTTATCAAGAATCATGCTTAGTGACAATTAAAAAACAACCTGTAACGGAAACAGCTGTTTTTTCGCTTCGCTGAACGAAATTTATCGAAAATCATAATCGCCTATATGTCAGTATAATTCATGAAAATTCATGTTTAATTCGTGGTAATTTGTGTTAATAAAAAACGAAATTGACATGTGTCAGAATTGTCTCAACTTAAGTAGGTGATCAAAATTAGTTTACATATTGAAAACGAGGCATCGAGGTCGCGGGAATTCGAGATTACGAGGCATTCCAGCATCCCGAAGCCTCGCAGTCTCGAAATCCCGTGTCCTTTATAATGTAGTTTAATTTTGAATAGTTACTTATTATTTTATCGTGACTAAATGAATGTGATGGACAAAACCGTAATAGTTTCTAAAAAATACAGGACAGATTCAAATGGTTTTTGAGAACGATAATTGGCTATTTGGAGTGATTTTTATACCCAAATAGCCAGTTATAATTCAAAACAAATCGTCGAGAATGATTTCGTTTTGAACGTAATTTATTGCATAACTGTTTCTTACAAGTCCAAACGAAGTTATCATGGCAAAAAATATGTTTTTCCGTTTATAGTATTCCCTAAGGACAGACAATCGGTTGGCTATTTTTTCATATTCCGCCTTTGTCAAAGCGTAAGGTTTGTCGCTGCATTTCATTTCGCAAACCGTAACGGCACGGTCGGCGCGTTCAATAATCATGTCGACTTGCGCCTGACTTGAATAATAGGAACAAGTGTTGGTCAGCACACCCGAAATGCCAAGCACGGATTTGATTTTCGGCAAGTGGGCAAAACAGAGTTTCTCAAATGCCAGGCCACGCCATGTCTTATAGGAATTGGTGGCTACGAGATGCTGCCATGTATCGGAATCGACTGTATTTCTGTCTTTTACAAACTGAAAATAAAACAAGGTGAAGAAATCTATTAATTGGAAAGTGTAGGACACTTCGCCGAAAGCCTTGTATTTTCTGATGAAACCACACTGTTCCAAAGCATCAAGTTTGCGCGTCAGGCCGCCGCCGTTGCTCAAGCCTGAACGGGCGACAATTTCATCGCGCGAGAAGCCCGATTTCTTTTTCGCCAAGGCTTCAACGATTCTGACATATTCTTCCGATTTGGCGAAAAGGGAATTGTAAAGATTGTCGAATTCATCTTCAAGCAAGGCTGATTCGCTGAAAAACAGACGGTCGATGTTTTGGGCAAGGCTGCGGCTTTTGTCCAAAAGATGCAGATAATAAGGAATGCCGCCCAAAATCATGTAACACTCGGCAATGCTCAGATTGTCCCATTTTATTTTCTGGCTCAAAAAATATTCCTTGGTCTCCGACAAAGTGAAAGGATTGAGTTTCAGCTTGCAAGTCAAGCGGTTGTGCAATCCGCCACGATTACGGATGACATTGCCAACCATCCATGATGCCGCCGAACCGCAGACAATCAGGACAATGTCGTTACGCGCCGAAGCCCACACATTCCAAAACATTTCCAAAGCCTTGACAAAATCCGATTTCGGCGTGTCCATCCACGGCAATTCGTCCAAAAAGATGACTTTCCTTTGCTTCCTCGATTTTGCAACCAGTTTCTCCAAACGCCCGAAAGCGAGAAACCAGTTTTCAGGCGCGGTCTGGTCTTCCGAATCGCCGTATCTTGCCAAACTGCTGTTGAACTGCGCCAACTGCTCAGTCCTGTTTCCGCGTGCTACGCCAGTGGCATAGAAAACGAAATCATCGTGAAAGAACTCGCGTATCAGATAAGTCTTGCCCACCCTACGACGACCATAAACGACAACAAACTCAGAACTGCCTGAATCATAGATTCTTTGCAGTTCTTTCATTTCCTCTTTTCTGCCGATAATATTCATTTTTCAATTCTTATTATTGGCTGCAAAGATATGTTTTTTTGTTCAAATAGCCAAAAATAAAACGATAATTGGCTATTTGGAGTGATTTTTATGCCCAAATAGCCAGTTATATTGTAAAAAAACAAGAATATTTCACCGCTCTTTTCAGCACAAATCACCAATAATGAACCAATTCGCGGAAATTAATGTTTGCCCAAAGGTTATTCTTTTACGAATTTTCCGCTCACAATATCATTTTCAGCGTTGTAGATTTGATAGGTATAAATGCCGGACGGCAAAGATGACACGCCCAAAGTGAGAAGATTGCCCTCGCCACGGATGATGCGGTCGATGAAAACCTGTCCTGACATGTTCACAACACGGATGCGTCTTTCTCCATCTTCATGGATTTGTGAGATGTCGATATTGATTTCATTGCTTGCAGGATTGGGAAAAGCCAACGCCTCGATTTGCGACGATGGCACTTCCTTGACCGATAGCAATGGATTGAAGTCTTCGCGTAAATACTTGCGGATATAGATATAGTCATTAATCTTTTTGCCGACGACAATGCAACCATCATCGTCTGTATGAAGGACAACAGCAGGAACTGCTCCCATTAAATCAGAAAGCACAATACTTCCTAATAATTCCATATCGCGATTGATGAGAAATAGTTGACCAAAAGAGGTATTCATCCAATGTCCTTCTCTACAATGGGCGGTAATGTATATCGTGCTATCATTTGAAAAGGATACCATCCGATTTTTCAATCCATAATACAAGGTATCAGGTTGGTCAATCATCAATCTTTGTACAATGTTGCCTTCCAAATCTACCTTAGTCATCAATAGATGTGGCTTGTTAATGTCGTGAACACTTTGTGAACCGGCAACAAACAGATGCTGATTGTCGAACTGATAACCAGAATAATAACTGTCAATGTCAAATGCAAATTCATTTTGTTCGAAAACAATGTTTGAATAATCGGTCATATTGAAATCGTAATCAAAGAACATGATTGATGGGTTTGTAATCCAGCCTTCACCAATAGCGACAAAACTGCTGTCATTATCCAACTTCCTCAAATCATATACGATGAGTCTTGAAAAAGCATTTGAAATTGATTTAGTGTAATGGCTGTTAAGCAGTTCACCATTGCGATTGAATCTCCAAAACGAGGCAATGGTCGGGTGTGAGTAACTGGATTTATTCCAAACGACGGGTACGGTTGCAATAACCGTACCGTCGTTGTCGACTAATAAACGCCCATGGAATTCATGGATATAACATTCTTCGTCAATTTGATACTGAAAGTCAGCAAGCTCTTCCAATTGGTTATTCATCGTCACCACCCTCACATAATAGGTGTCTGCAATGGTATCAAAGAAGTAACCTAAAGCGAACAGGGTGTCGTTTCCAATGTTCACAATGTCGAGGAAACCAGTCACTACGTTTTCAATGCCAAATGATTGTTCAGAACATATTCCATCGGTATCTATTGAATAGCCAAAAGCAGAGCCATTGCAACTCGTTGCAATTTTGATTTGATTGTCCGTGCTCACTATGCTAGAAATCCCACCCGTGCTTTTATCTGACACATCAATAATCATTTCCCATTGCTGGGCAAAAAGAGAGAAACTTCCAAAAAGTAATAACGCAATTGCAACAAATCGTTTCATGGCTCAGATGTTTTTAACTTGTGGCAAATATAGTGAATTTTGGAAAAGCAAGGGGTTGGGCGGAGAATTTTTCAAAATTTTAGAAGCACTTCATCATATTTCAGTGAGCATAAAGCCCAGATAAAACGGAAGTGTCAGCAAGGCATCATTACGCCCGATGTTGTAATCGCCCAATTTGAGAGCATGAAAGACATGGTATTTCTCGGGATGTTTCAACAAGGTCTGCATCGATTTGGCATTGCCCGTCTTGGCTTTACATTCAAGCGGAGTACATTCGCCTTTGTAACGAATTACGAAATCAATTTCCAGACTGTCAGGCTTATGGAAATAGTAGAGTTTTCGGCCCATTTTGCCCAAAATGTCTGCCATGACATTTTCATAAATGGCGCCTTTGTAACTGCCCAATCTTCCTTGCAAGATATCGGACTGGACACCCTCGTCAAGCATACTCACAAACAGTCCCGTGTCAGCCATGTAGATTTTGAAACAATCCTGAATGGCATTCCCACCTAACGGCAATTCTGTAATAGATAAGTTATGGCATCGCCTGACAATGCCCGCATCCTCAATCCACTGAAGGCAACCGACATATTCACTGCTCCGACCGCCTTTCCTGACGACGGAATAAGTGAATTTCTTGTTTTCACGGCTTAACTGATTCGGAATCGACTCAAAACATTCGCGAATGCGTGACTTGTCTTCCCTGCCGGCATATTTAATCATATCGGCCTTATATTCTTCGATGATGTTTTTTTGTATGGCGATAACCTGATTCACATCCCTTGTATCAAAAAAAACCTGCACGGCTTCCGGCATTCCACCCACAATAACATATTCCAGTAAAAGCTGACGCATTCGGTTATGAATGGCTTCGGGCACAGGCATTTCATCAAGCAGACATTGCCGCAGCAGATCAAAGACAGGCTGCTGTATGCCGTTGGCCCACAGCCATTCCTCGAAATCCATCGGGTACATGTCAACGATGTTTTCAAATCCCACCGGCACCGATGCCAATTCTTCCGCTTTCCCTTGTCCATCCGATTTATAACCATTTACGCCTAAAAGCGAACCCGTGCAAATGACATCATAACGGCCATCCAACTTGAAGAATTTCAGCGAAGCACGCGCCTGAGGACAATCTTGTATTTCATCAAAAACAAGACAAGTTTTGCCAGGAACAAACTTTACATTCGGGATAGCCGCTGAAATGGCAACGGTCAGATAATCGACTTGAAGCGAACCTTCGAACAAAGAGCGCAATTCCCTTTGTTCATGAAAATCAATGTAAACGACATGTTCATAATTTTTCCGGGCAAAAGCCAAAACCGAACTTGTCTTGCCACATTGGCGACAGCCTTTTATCACCAAAGGCTTATGGTTTTCATTTTTCTTCCATTGCAGCAAAACATCCTCAATTTTCCTTTTATACATGACTTTCAGATTTCTCATACAAATATAATATATTACATTTTTTCGGGCGACTTTTTATGTAAACAACACACTTTTTCGGGCGACTTTTTAAATAAATCACACACTTTTTCGGGCGACTTTCAATTGCAAAAGTACATGTTTTTCTGAAAAAGCAAAAAATTTAAATAGAGATTTTTTCACATTATTGCCACCAAATTAATCATAATTTCCACCTACTTATAAAAAAAACGCTATCTTTGCCCCAAATTCCATTATGATGTCCGAGACAATGTTTTCAAATTTCGAACCTGTAGAGAACGGTCAACCGCAACAGAATCAAGCGGATACCGTCATTAATTCAAAAGACTACCAAGACATCCGCCTGCTGACGGCTTCGCGTTTTGGTGCCAGCAGGGTGTTCACCGCAAAAAGCGGTGCTAAAAAGGTCATAATCAAAGCCTTGAAAGCCGAACTGATGAACGACCCGAAATGCAAGGCCAACTTGCGCAAAGAGTATGAAATCACCACGCAACTCGACCATAAATACATCCGCAAGGCCCTCGACCTGACAACGATTCAAGGCTTGGGCGAATGTATCGTTTTCGAATACATCGAAGGCAAATCGCTGGCTGAACATGTACGCGTGGGCACGCTTTCGGAAAAACAAGTCAAGAATATTCTGGCCGAAGTGTGCGACGGCCTGTTTTACATGCACCGCAACCAAGTAGTGCATTGCGACCTGAAGCCCGAAAACATCATCGTCACCGATGGCGACTGCAAGGCCAAAATCATCGACATAGGTTTGCCCGAAACCGAATACAAGACCAATAAGGAACTGCTTATCAAGGAAATGGAGTTCATTGCTCCCGAACTTATCAAAGGCGAAGACTGCGATGCCCGTTCCGACATCTATTCCATGGGAAAAATCATGGAGTTCATCAACGAGCGCAACATTTCGCGGCAGTTCAACAGTATTGCAACGCACTGCACGCAGTTCTCGAAAGAACAGCGTTACGACAACATCTCCGAAGTGAAATCAGCCATAACGAAAGGCCATTCCGTAGTGAAGATTTTCATCATCACGCTGATACTCTGCATTGTGGGTGCCGCTGCGGTCATCTATGTGCCGAAAATCAAGGCCAAAGCCGAAGAAGAAAAGATAGAACGCAGAAAAATGGATTTCGCCCACGAAATTGAAAAGATAGAAGGCAACACTGAAACGCTTTGCGAAAAATACAAGCTGACCTCACTCGACGAGCCTATCTCGGCAAATTGGTCGGAAGACAGCATAGCTTACTATCAGGCCCTCATGCCTTTCTTCGACATTGACGGTCTGCAAAGTCAGGCCATGAACCTCTTGCAGGAACAGAAAGCCCGCATCGACAGCCAGCGTCAGAATGAGTTTGAAAGCCTTCTGCTCAATACTTTCAAGACCGCTGACGACAGTCTTGCCTCGGTCCTGAAAACGGCCATGCCCGAGCAAACCGACTCGCTGCTCATGATTGAGGCCTTCAAGTGGTACGGACACCAACATTGATTTTTGTTTTGTTCGCTGAAATAAAACCAGCGATTTTCAGTTATTGTTTAAAACGACAACAAAGTGCTTAGAAACAATAGACTATTCATCATTTTAGGCTGCTTGTCAGGCCTGTTGCTTTTTGGCGGTTGCTCCACCAAGAAGAACACCTTGACACGCAGAATCCATCATAACATCAACAGCCATTACAACGTTTACTGGAACGGAGAAAAAAGCCTGAAGGAAGGCGACAAACAGTTGAAAACCGCTGTAAAAGACGATTTCTCGAAAGTTTTGCCCGTCTATAACTACGGCACCAAGTCCAACGGCATGAGCCTCAACTCACAAATGGACCGCGCCTTGGAAAAGACCTCCATCTGCGTTCAGAAACACTCCATGAAATTCAACAACCGCGAGCGCGTCAAATGGATTGATGATGCCTATCTGGTCATGGCCAAAGCACATTTCTACAAGCAGGATTACATCCCCGCCCGCCGCACTTTCGATTTTGTCGCCACCGAATACAAAGACAACGACATCGCCTACGTCGCCAACATGTGGCTGATTAAGACCTACATACAGACCGAACAGTATCCGAAGGCCGTCGCCATGATTGAGCAGTTGCAGACCAAGATTTCGGGTGTCGAAAAACTGCCGAAAGAACTTTCACGCAACCTCGACCTCACCATTGCCGACTACTTTATCGCCGTCAAGGACTATGACAATGCCGTCAAATACCTGAAAACCGGCATTTTGGAAAACAACGACCGCGACTTGCGCACCAGAGCAATGTTCATCTTAGGACAGATTTACATGACCCAAAACGACAGCGAACGTGCCATTGAGCAATTCAAACGCGTCATCAAGCGCAACCCTGAATACGAAATGGCTTTTGAGGCCAGAATGAACATGGCCAAGATGGGCTCTGCCGACAATGCTCAGGAGCTTTACAAGATGCTGATCAAAATGCTCAACGACCCGAACAACGAAGACTATTGCGACCGCATTTATTACGCCATGGCCGAACTCGCCCTCCGCGAAGGCGATGAAAACAAGGCCATCCGTTATTTGAGAGAATCCGTAGCCGCTTTCAAAAACAACACCATCCAGCGCAGCACATCTGCCTTGAAAGTGGCTTCCATGTATTTCGACCGCAATGCATACGAACTTTCACAAGCCTATTACGACACCGCCGTCATGGGTTTAGATAGGGAATTTGAGGGCTACGACAGCATCATGAACATCTCACAGACCTTGAACGAACTGGTGCTGAACATGAATGTGGTGCGCACACAAGACAGTCTGCTGCGCGTTGCCGACATGGATTCTGTCACCCGCAATGCCTTGATTGATAAGATTATCGCCCAAGTCATAGAAGACGAACAATACGAAGCCGAACAACGCGAATACGAAGAGCAGCTTGCCCTGATGGGTGGCGCAACGGGCGCTTCAACCGCACAAAGCGACCCAAGTCAGGCTGGCGCATGGTATTTCTACAACCAGGCGACCTTGACACGCGGCTACACCGAATTCACCAAGAAATGGGGCATGCGTAAACTGGAAGACAACTGGTTCCTCACCGACAAGCAAAGCCTGCAGGCAGCCTTTGGTGGTGACGATGAAGAAGACGAAGAAGAAATGGAGAAGAAAGGCAAGGCAAAAGACTCGCTTTCGAAATCGTACACCAACCACGACAGAGGCTATTACCTCACGGACCTTCCGTTTACCGCCGAACAGAAAGAAGAAGCCAACCTTCAGATTGCCAATGCCTTGTACAACTTAGGCTTCATCTATATGGACCGTCTTTCCGATTATCCGCGTTCAGTCGAATCATACGAATCGTTAGACACACGCTATCCGGGCAACGAAAAGGAACTGCCATCGTGGTATGCCCTCTACAAAATCAACAACGAAGACCTGAAGGACGAAGAAAAGGCCACCTATTATAAAAATAAGATTCTGGACAAATATCCGACCTCGAATTATGCCCAAGTCATCCTTGACCCCGACTATTTCAAGAAACTTGAAGCCCAGGAAAAGGAATCATCAGATTTTTATGCCAAAACATACGAGGCTTTTCAGCAAGGACAGTTCTACCGCGTCAAGATGAATTCGGAACGCGCCATGGAAATGTACGAAGCTGACACTGCCATGATGCCTCGTTTTGCTTTCCTGAATGCCGTTGCAAGAGGTCGCCTCGAAAGCATCGATACGATGGCCTACGCCTTGTACGACCTGATTCGGAAATATCCTACGAGCAGCATCAAGAATTACGCTACCCAAGTCTTGACCAATATCAACGAAGAATACAATTTAGGCTTCGACCTCAGCAAGATTTCAGACAAGGAAGCCGAACAGCCCGAAGTGAAAAAGGCCGCACCTTATAATTACGAACCGCAGTCAGAACATTTCGTGATGATTGTCTGCGACTCAAAACTGGTGCGTGTCGATCCGCTCAAGGTGCGTATCAGCGACTTCAACAAGCGCGACCACCGCACCGAAACCTTCTATGTGAAGAGCGTCATCCTCGACGAGCAGCGCACCGTGGTCACAATCGGCAATTTCGATGGCGAACAGAAAGCCAAGGATTACATTACATCGATGTTCCTGACCGATTACGTTTTCGGTGGCATCGACTCAAAGAATTATTCCATCGCACCTATTTCCTCAAAGAACTATCCGGTCTTCTACCAATCGAAGGATTTCGACGAATACAAGACCTTTTTGGATGACAATAATAAATAAATCATGAACATCATGGAAGCACAAGCACGCAATCTGATAGGCAACGGCACCGTAATCAAAGGTGACATCGATTCGAGCGGCGACATCCACATCGACGGCCAACTGATAGGCAACCTCAAGTCGAATGGCAAGGTCTTCATCGGCCAAACCGGCATACTCAAAGGCGAATTAGTTTGCAAACAGGCGGAAATTTCAGGCACCGTCAAAGGAAAAATCAAGACGGAAGAACTGACCGCCTTGAAATCAACCTCAAAAGTTGAAGTGGAACTGACCACAAAGCAACTGCTGATTGAAGTCGGCGCACAGTTCACCGGCCAATGCATCATGAACCAGCAGAACACCGTGGCCATGCCTAAACAACAGAAAATCGGTTAATTATTTTATTTTTATATGATAGAAGAAAACGAGCTAAATGAGAAATTCGGCTATGAATCTATTGAAAAGTATAACCCTGAACGCTTGGCAAAACTTCAGGAGCATTATCAGGCTATTTTGGAATTATTAGGCGAAGACCCGAATCGCGAAGGTCTTCTCAAAACCCCTTTGCGCGTCGCCAAGTCGATGCAGTTCCTGACGCAAGGCTACAATCAGAACCCGATGGAAATCCTGCTTGCGGCACGTTTCAAGGAAGACTACCGCCAAATGGTGATTGTCAAGAACATTGAGATTTACTCCTTGTGCGAGCATCACATGATTCCGTTCATCGGCAAAGCCCATGTCGGCTACATTCCGAACGGCTACATCACGGGACTGAGCAAGATTGCCCGCGTGGTTGAGGTTTATTCGCGCCGCCTTCAGGTGCAGGAACGCCTGACCACACAAATCAAGGATGCCATCAACGAGGCTTTGCACCCTTTGGGCGTGGCAGTCGTAATTGAGGCACGACATTTGTGTATGTCGATGCGTGGCGTTCAGAAACAAAACTCTGTCACGACGACAAGCGATTTCATAGGAGCATTTGAGCGCGAAACGACAAGAGAAGAGTTTTTCCGACTGATTGGAACGAACCTACACTGATTTTGATTGTTAAACTTTAAATTAATACGAATATGAACCAAAACGAAAAAGATTATCTGAGCATCAACGAGATGGAATCCGCTGATGTGTCAAGAACATTCATGTCGAAGGTATTCCTATGGATGTGCATTGCATTGGGAATCACCGCCTTGACAGCATTTTTAAGTGCTTCATCACCAGCATTTTTCTATATGCTGATTAACAGTCAGACAGGCCGCATGTCACTTTTGGGCTGGGTCGTCACCTTGGCCCCGTTGATTCTGGTCTTTGTCATGTCAGCCCGAATCGACAGAATGTCAAAAGGAACCATGACAGCCATTTTTGTGTTGTATTCCGTACTGATGGGCATGAGCCTGAGTTTCATCTTCCTCGCCTATTCTTCAGCTGTCATCGTCAAGACTTTCCTCATTACCGCCGGCATGTTCGGCGTGATGGCCGTGGCAGGTTTCACCACCAAGACTGATTTGACCAAATTCGGCAAAATCATGTTCATGGGATTAATCGGACTTATCATCGCCACTTTGGTCAACCTGTTCACCAAAAGCGCCATGTTCGATTACGTCATCAGTTTCATTGGCGTAATGATTTTCACCGGTTTAACTGCTTTCGATGTTCAAAAACTGAAACAGATTGGCACAACCAATTTAGGTGAAAACGACACTGTGACGAAAATCGCCATTTGGGGCGCACTTTCGCTTTACCTTGATTTCATCAACTTATTCTTATATTTATTACGTATTTTCGGGAGTAGAGACTAATGTTTAAGGCATACGTTTTTCCTGGTCAGGGAGCCCAATTCGTTGGCATGGGCAAGGATTTGTTCGACAAGTCGTCGAAGGCCAAGGACATGTTCCACAAAGCCAACAACATTTTGAAATTCAAGATTACCGACATTATGTTTGACGGCACTGATGAAGACTTGCGCCAGACAAAAGTGACGCAACCTGCCGTTTTCCTTCATTCTGTCGTTTTGGCAGCCTTATTGGAAGATTTTCAGCCAAATTTGGTTGCAGGTCATTCCTTAGGCGAGTTTTCGGCTTTGGTCGCCAACAAGGTCTTGAGTTTTGAAGATGGTCTGCGCCTTGTCGCCAAACGTGCTGCCGCCATGCAAAAGGCTTGCGAATTGCAGCCTGGCACAATGGCAGCCGTCATTGGTGCCGAAGATAAAGTTGTTGAAAAGGTTTGTGCTTCCATAAAAGACAAAATCGTGGTGGCCGCCAATTACAACAGTCCTGGACAAGTGGTCATTTCGGGTTCGATTGAAGGCGTTGAAGAAGCCTCAAAGAAAATGGTTGAATCCGGTGCCAAACGTGTGCTGCCGCTCAAAGTCGGCGGTGCTTTCCACAGTCCGCTGATGGAACCGGCCCGTGTCGAATTGGCCGAAGCCATTAATGCCACCAAATTCAACGACGGCATCTGCCCTATCTATCAGAATGTCACAGGGCAATCCGTCAACGACCCTGAAATCATCAAGAGGAACCTTGTTTCACAACTCACCTCGCCCGTGCTTTGGACTCAAACCATGTCGAACATGATTTCTGCCGGCGTAAGGTCGGTGGTCGAAGTCGGTCCGGGAACAGTCCTTCAAGGCTTGTTCAAAAAGGTCGACAAAAACATGGAACTTGTTAGCGCAACAATCTGATGGAAGACAACAGAAAACCAAGTTCGGTTTATTTCCTGCTTGCGGTGGCGGTTGGGATCCTCATTGGGCTATACATCAACATGGGCAACGTGAAAAAAGCCCTGTCGATTGCCAAATCGGGCAATAGCACTTTCGATGCTGTGATGTCATATATTAATGAGGAGTATGTTGATTCCGTCGATGTCAAGGAAATCGAGGAAAACGCCATAGTCGCCATGATGGATGAACTCGACCCACACAGCCAGTTTATTTCAGAAGAGGAATTCAATGCTTTGAACGACCCGCTTTTGGGCAGTTTTGAAGGTATTGGCGTTTCCTTCCGCTTGGAAAAAGACACCGTGACCATTATCAATACGATTAAAGGCGGCCCTTCGGAAAAAGTCGGCATCATGGCGGGCGACCGCATCATTAAGGTCGATGATTCGCTGGTTGCCGGCGTAAAGATGAAAAACGACGATGTGATGCGCCTTTTGAAAGGACCGAAAAACACGAAAGTCAATGTGCAAGTGCTTCGACGTGGCATTGATGGTTTGCTGGATTTCACCATAAAACGCGATGTCATTCCAACCTACAGCGTCGAAGTCGCTTATATGCTTGACGATGAAATCGGTTATCTGAAATTAGGCAAATTTTCGGCAACGACCTACAATGAATTTGTGAAGGCCGTGAAGAAACTGCAAGCTGCAGGCATGAAGAAACTGGTGTTCGACCTGCGCGGCAACTCGGGCGGTTATCTTTCGGCTGCCGTCGACATTGCCGACGAATTTCTGCCCAAAGGCAGCCTGATTGTCTACACCGAAGGCCGCAACCGCCCACGCTATTACATGACGGCCCGTCACCGTGGCATGTTGGAAGATATGCCTATTACCGTCCTCATCGATGGCGAATCGGCCAGTGCAAGCGAAATCGTAGCAGGCGCCTTGCAAGACAACGATTGCGGAACCATCATCGGACGACGCTCTTACGGCAAAGGATTGGTTCAGGAACAGATGATGCTGACCGAAAACTCGGCCATACGCCTCACCGTAGCGCGTTACTACACACCGACAGGCCGTTGCATTCAAAAGCCTTTTGATGGCGACCATGAAAAATACATGTTCGAATCGTTTGAACGTTACGAAAACGGCGAACTTTTCAGTGCCGATAGCATTCATTTCGCTGATTCACTGAAATTTGTCACGCCAAAAGGCAAAGTGGTTTACGGCGGTGGCGGCATCATGCCCGACATTTACGTTCCGCTGGTTGACGACAGCACCGAATATTTCTTCAACCGCATCGTGAACACCGGAATCCTGTTCCAATACGCTTTCGACTATACCGACATACACCGCCAGGAACTGAACCGCTATCAGAATGTGGAGCAGTTCGCCAAATCGTTCAAGGTGAGCGATGTCATGTTTGCCGAAATGCTGAAACGCGCCGAAGAAAAAGGACTGAAAGGAACTGACAAGGAAAAACAAGTGGCAAGAAAAGAGACCAACATATTGCTGAAAGCCTACATTGCCCGAAATATCTTCGATGATGAGGGATTTTACCCGATATACGAGGAAATGGACGATATTCTTCAACGCGCCATCAGTGAATTAAAAAGCACTGAATCAGCGAAATAAACAATTGAAGAAAATAAGTTTACAAGAAAAATTGGTCTGTATCAAATAATTAATTACTTTTGCAGCCCGATTTTAGGTAAAATGGATAAGGGAAACGAATATCAGATACCGGTAAACGGTCTTGCGTTGGGAAATCATTCCTATCATTTTGATGTAAAGGATGACTTCTTTGAAGGGATGGATTACTCTGAAATTCATCAGGGTACGGTCTCCATCGACCTTGACATTGAGAAGACCGAGCTGATGATGACGCTCAATTTCGCATTGCAAGGCAAGGTAAGGGTTGCTTGCGACCGTTGCGCCGATGAATTTGACATACCGATTGAAAACAACGAAGTCTACTATGTCAAGTTCGGTTCGGAAGTTGCCGAAGAGTCGGACGATGTAGTTGTCGTTCCTGCCGACCAGCACGATTTCGACATCAGTTCTTTGATTTACGAATACATCATTCTTTCGATACCGATCCACAGGGTTCATCCCGAAGGAGAATGTAATCCAGAGGTGTTGCAGATGTTGTCCCACGAGGAAGAGCCAGTGGCAGAAGAGGAAAACGAAACGGATCCCCGTTGGGCGGCTTTGAAGAACATAAAACTTGATTGAATATAATAAACAACTGGTAATTAACATTTTAAAATAAAAGTAAAATGGCACATCCTAAACGTAGACAGTCTCATACCAGAGGCGCAAAGAGAAGAACGCATTACAAAGCAGAAACCCCAAACGTAACTGTTTGCCCAGTTACAGGTACCATGCACGTCATGCATAGAGCATACTATGTCGACGGCGATTTGTATTACAAAGGACAATTGGTCATGGCTGCCAAGCAGTGATTGCTGGCGGATTCAACATACAACGCGCTGACAAGCAAATGACTTGTTCTAAGGCAAAGAAGACCTCACAATCATTCTGAACTTCGGTTCAGGAATGGTTGTGTAGTCTTTTATTATGTTGAAAAAGGCAAAAAAGAGCATTTTTTTGAAAAAAGTTGAAAAAAAGTGCACCAACTGAAAAAGAATGCTTATATTTGCAACGTCAAACGAAAGAAAGACAAATAACTACGGATTTTTTTCATAATCTTTATATTGTTTTTCCCCACCATTCTCCCCGATTGGTGGGGTTTTTTGTTTTATATGGTTTTCTCTCCCTAATTGCGGAAATATGTAATTCTACAGAGAAATAAGTTGCGGAGACTTAAAATACCTCAAAAAGTCCGAATGAAATGCCTCAAAAACTCCGATTATATTTTGTATTTAATTGAATCTAAGTTAATTAACAAATATCCAATTTCACATTGAAAACTGCACTCCACATATCGTATTTATTGGCCTTCATATTGTCGTAATTCAACAAATTAACCGAACACGGATTTCTCGGATTCACACGGATGAATATTTCCGTGAAAATCTGAAAAATCCGTGTTCAAACTAATAGATGTTCGTCATTTGCGGATGCTTGCGACGCGTCCCTACAAGTAAACCGACAACAAATTAAAACTCGGAATCGACAAAATTCACTTTTTTAGACATCAACAAATCAAGTTGATTTTCAATCATATATCCGACAGCAAACGACAACAAATGCTTACAGTCGACTACAAACGTTTGTTGTCGGATTTTTTCTTGACAGATGTCGTTACTTTGCAGCGTCAAAACAACAAGACACAGACATTTTTGAATCCAATTAACACACATATTACTAACAATTAAAACTTACAGAAATGAGTACAATGCAAAATTCGGTCATGCTGATTGGCCGCCCGGGTGCAGAACCTGAAATGAAAACCTTGAACAACAACCAGAAAGTGGCGCGTTTCCGCATCGCCGTCAACGAGCCTTACACCAACGCCAACAACGAGCGCGTTGACAACACGTATTGGTTTACGATTGTTGCGTGGAGCAACGCCGCCGAGCGTGTGATGAAAGCCGTCAGGAAAGGAAAACTGATTGCCATTGAAGGCACGCTGCGCAACAACGATTGGACCGACAAAGAAGGCAAACGCCGCACTTCGACCGAAATCTGGCTCAAAGACCTCTACCCTCTCGAATTTGACAAACAGCCTGATTGATAACGGATTCAAAAACTATTGAAGAATCGGCAATTGGCTTCGTCTGAACAAAATCCAACAGAATAACCAATTGCCAATTTTTTATCTTTCACTTTTTTCTTTTCCATTGGAAAAATTGTCTACTTTTGCACCCGATATGCGGTGCCGAAAGGCTCAATAGGGAATCGGGTGAGAATCCCGTACAGTTCCCGCTGCTGTAAGCTCTTGCAAAAGTCTGTCATTCTGCCACTGTCAAACGACACTCCGTCAACGATGGGAAGGCGACAGACCGAAAGGAGTAAGTCAGAAGACCTGCCTCATGTCGCGACAACAAAGCTTTCGGGACAAGAGCTGGTCATCACCTTCTTAAATAGGTGTTCCAAATCATTTCCTTGAAGTTTTATTTCGGTTCATTAACTTATTATTAACCCTTTAAAACTTAAAGTATTATGCGTTTTAAAAACTTTACTCTTTGCGCCCTTTTGGGATTTGTGTTTTCTTTTGCAGGAAGTGTTTTTGCCCAGCAAGATGCTTCTATTGATGCTTCACAGGTGCGTTACTGGATTGGTGAAGGTGCCAACGAAGCCGTTTTTATCGTCAATTGGAACAGTCCTGATACTGCTCTGGCTTGGGGCTATCGCTTTAATGAAGAGACTATTCTGGTAAAAGAAATGATGGAAAAAATCGCGGATATCGACAGCCGTTTCGATTTTCTTGCAGCAGGTGGCATGGTAGAAGACATCACCTTTAATGATGGCATCCTTGACCTTTCGCTGTCAGGAATGTATTGGCTTTATAATGTGAACGGAACTATGGCATCTTATGGTTTTGAAGAGCAAACCGTTGCTGACGGAGACTATGTCAAATGGGGTGATGAATCGTGCGCTACTGAAGTTCAGGCTGGCAGCTGGAACTTTGTTTGGACCAAGGAGGTCGCTCCAGTCTATCCCATTGCTTCCGATGCAACCATCAGTCCGGATGACATCCTTTTCTGGGTTGGCGAAGGTCAGCATCAGGTCGTCTTTATCGTTAATTGGAACAATCCCAATATGGCTTTGGCCTGGGGCTATCGTTTTGATGGCGAGATGGTTGTCGTGAAAGAAGTCATGGATGCCATTGCAGCATCGGATTCGCGCTTTGGCTACGAGGCGGCAGGCACTATGGTCACTGATTTGACCTATAATTATGGTGACGTCAACCTCTCGTTGGCAGGTATGTATTGGCTGCTTAATGTGAACGGGACTATGGCATGGTATGGCTTTGATGAACAAACCGTTGCCGATGGAGATTATGTCAAATGGGGCGATGAATCATGTGCTACCGAAATCGCACAATGGACATACGTATGGGAACAGCCTGTTGAACCCGTCTCCAACACTACTGGCATCGAAGAGGGTGAAAGCCTTACCGTTTCGGTTTATCCTAACCCAGCCGTCGGTGAAGCATGGGTGAACTTTGATGGTGTTGGCGAAACTGCCATTTCGGTTTTCGATATGCAAGGCCGTTTGGTGAATGTTCAAAGCATCAATGCAATTGGTGAAACCAATGTCCGTATCGAGACATCGCGCCTAGGCAGCGGTGTGTATTATGTAGCAGTAAGGGATGCCAATGCTACAAAGACTTTGAAATTAGTCGTAAAATGAGAAAAAGTTTCTTTTTTTTGATGACAGTGCTGCCGCTTTCGTTGATAGCGCAGTTTGCGCCAGAGGCGGGTTTACCTGGCAGCACTGCCATGCATGCCGATTCGTCGGCTTTCGTGGCTTGGGCTACGGGATGCACCGTTGAACGCGGATTGCAGCAAATCGGCAATGAAGGTATAGGTTTTGCTTCGTATGGAAAGGATGCTGACGGCATCGGAAAAGCCGACAATATGGTGGTCAGCTTGGGTGATGGAGGCGTGGCCACCCTGACCTTCTCTTCCAACATTGTCAATGAAGTCGGCCCTGACTTTGCTGTGTTCGAGAATGGATTTCATAGCACGCCTCATGTGTTTTTGGAATTGGCATTTGTCGAAGTGAGTTCTGATGGTGAGCATTTCTTCCGTTTTCCTGCCGTCTCGAAAGTGCCTGCTGATACCCAATGCGGCAGTTTTGCAACAATGGACGCAAGTCTTATCCATAATTTTGCGGGAAAATACGAGGCGTTTTATGGTACGCCTTTCGATATTGATGACATAGAGGATGATGCGCTTCTCGACAAAAACAATATTGCCTATGTGCGCTTGATTGATGTGGTGGGCAATATCGATTCCGAATATGCTACATACGATTCGGGAGGCAATCCTGTCAACGATCCGTGGCCAACTCCTTTTGCATCGAGTGGCTTCGATTTGGACGCTGTAGGGGTTATTCACGATTTGGCGCACCATAACGGTTTGAATGAAATCTGCCATGATGCCCTTTCCGTTTATCCTAATCCAACTTCCGGCTCGTTGACTGTATGTTCGGGAGCCGGTTCCATGTGTGAAATCTATGACCTTTGGGGGCAAAAAGTCAATGCCTTTGTGCTTGATGCAGAAAAGGCCATCATCGATTTGGGCAATTGGGATGTAGGCATTTACTTTGTCCGAGTTGCAAATCACGATAAAGTGTATGTTGAAAGAATAATGAAACAGTAATAATAATATTGAAAATGAAGAAAATAAATTTTGCTTTATTGGCATTGATTGCCTTTGGATTGGCCTCTTGCCATCAAGAAGACCCTGTCATTACTGAAGATACAACAGTTGGGAAGGGTGTGTTTGTGCTGAACGAAGGGACCTACACTTTTGCAAACTCTTCGTTGACATTCTATAATCCGGAAACGGATACGGTTACAAACAACCTTTTCTACCGCGTCAATGGCTCTCCGATTGGCGATGTCGCTCAGAGTTTGACCTTACTTGGCGATAAACTATTCATTGTGGTCAACAATAGCAATTATATTTATAAGGTGAATGCCAAAACCATGAAATTTGAAGCAAAGATTGACGGGTTTTATTCGCCGCGCGAAATGCGCATCGTGGCTCCCAATAAGGCATACGTCAGCGATATGATTGGAACAGGGGTGTGGATTGTCAATCCTCAGGATATGACCCACTGTGGTTTCGTAGAGACGGGTAATCCTACCGAAAACTTGCTGCAAGTCGGCAATGAATTGTGGGCAACAAATTGGTCGAATTACTATCAGCCTGACACTTCCAATAGTACGGTGCAAGTAATTGACATTCAAAACGATGTTGTGGTATCCGAAATTGAGGTTGAGAAGGAACCCAATAGCATGGTGGTCGATAAGGATGGCATGGTCTGGGTGCTTTGCGACAATGGTTGGGAAGATTCCGCTTTCTTCCTCTGCAAGATTAACCCAATGCTAAAACAGGTAGAGAAAACCTATCCTTTCGTTGGTGGCTATCCAAGCCATCTTTGCATCGACAAGAGCGGAACGCAACTCTATTTCATCGATAAAAACGTGTGCAGGATGGCCATCGATGATGCGTCCTCTCTTGATAAGGAATTCATTGTCGCTGAAAACCGCAACTTTTATAATATGTCCATAGATCCGCAGAATGGCGACATTTATGTGACCGATGCGGGGGATTACGTCAGCAACGGAACGGTTTACCGCTATACTTCCGATGGCGTGGGCAAAGGCTCGTTCCAGGCTGGCATTATTCCAAGTGCAATTGTGTTTAATTAAAGAATGCGAGGCTACGAGGTCTCGAGGTCTCGTGCTCCCGAGGTCTCGTGCTCTCGTAGCCTTGTTGTCAAAAATGTCAAATACTTCAGTCATGAAAAAATCCTGTCCCCGTTGTGGCAAAACCTTTGAATGTGTTCATGCTGCCGATTGCTGGTGTGCGAAAATCCATTTGTCGGATGAGGCAAAGGCCAAATTGAAAATGCAGTTCAACGATTGCCTTTGTGAATCATGTCTGAGAGAAATTGCCGCTGAAGAATGAAACTGAAAACTATCCTATATAATTTGCTGACCGTCCTGCTGGTTTCTTGCGCTTCGCCGCAGAAACCGCAGGAATCATCGGCACAGGATTTAGGCGAAAACCTGATGCGTTATGCACGCAATGTGGCGGTTTACGAAACGCCATACGGCCATCTGATGGAAATCAGAAACCCTTGGGATTCAACGGAATATTTGGGACGGTTTGCGTTGGTGAATGATTCCGCATCTGTAGAGACGTCCCATGGGGCGTCTCTACCGGCGGAAATCACACCCGTAAAAATTCCCGTTCAATCTGTCGTTTCGTTTTCAGCAACGCAATGGTCGGTTTTCATGCGTTTGGGTGAAATCGGGCGCGTGAAAGGCATTTTGGAAGGCCGTTATGTGCATGATTCCATCATGCAATCCATGTTGGCATCGGGCGAAATGTGCGACCTTGGCACGGAGGCCGCCATCGATTGCGAAAAACTGATTCAGTTGCAACCCGACATCATCCTTTATTCGCCTTATTTTGATGGTAATCAGAATAATCTGAAAATCAGTGATGCGGTTCTTTTCCCTTTTGCTGATTATTTAGAAAACACGCCCTTAGGCCGTGCCGAGTGGATTCGTGTCATAGGTCTGCTGTCTGGATGCCAGCATGAGGCCGATGCTTGGTTCGATACGATTGAAATGAATTACAATGCGTTGAAAGACAAGTGTTCCAATGTTTCAGAACGACCATCAGTATTCTCTGATTTAGCCTTCAACGGACAATGGTACATCGCGGGCGGCAAGAGTTACATTGCGAAACTTTTTGTTGATGCTGGTGCCGATTACATTTGGAAAGACAATGATTCGCCGGCAAGTTTTCCCTTAGACCCTGAAGCGATTCTTGCCAAAGCGCAACATGCTGATTTTTGGCGTATTGCAAACTCATCATCCACTTCAATGACTTACGATGATTTGGAACGTGAAAACCCGATTTATCCGCTTTTCGATGCGTGCAAAAACCACAAGGTCATTGTGTGCGACATCCGCAAGGTAGGGTATTTTGAAAACTCACAGATTGAGCCCGACATTCTACTTGCCGATTTCATCTATTTCTTCCATCCCGAATGTCTGACGGGGAAGTGGACAGGCTATCAGCCGAAATATTATCACTGGTTAGATGAAAATTAAGTCGGATTGCGTAATTTTGCGACTTCAAAACAAAGGATATGTTACAACCTCAGACTTATACATTTGGCTTGTTGCCCGAAGCGCAACGCCGCACTGGAACTTACAGATTTTCAATTGAATTGTTTGAAAAGGAAACCGAAACCTTGAAGCTTTTCATCAAAACCAGCGGACCGGAAGTGCCTTTGGAAATGTTGAAGTCCGTCGACGAAAACCTATACAATCTGATTCATGATGCCTTGACCGCTGTTGCCGGTGATGAAGAGTCTGATTTGCAGTGGCCTGAGGACATCGTCATGGATTATTATCCTGAGTATTTCGATTGAGGTTTTGACAAAATAAGCAAAGGAACTTTTAAGAACACGTCGGCATTTCCTTCGGCACAATTGCCATGATGTTCATCTTCTGCGACAGTCTTGTTAATGCCGTACTTTAAACGCAGAAAAACGTATTCCTTTTACGGCTTTCAACACGCAAGTTCGTCCGTTTTGGTCAGCAACCTTGGCATAATAAACCCCGGAAGAAAAGGATTTCATGTCAATTGTCAGGTTTGGAACATTATTGCATTGGGAACTCATAACAATTTGTCCTATAATACCATAAACACTTACAAGATCAAGATTTCTTCCAGAAACAATCAAGTTGTCACGCGTTGGATTCGGATATAAACGCACCTCGATTTCATCCTTTATCGCTTCAGACGGCAAATCCGTTTTCTCAGCCACTGGATAAGCCATTTCCGGACAGCTCTCAAAGTGATAGCCATAAACACCTTCAAGCAACGACTCCGCCATCGTTCTAGCTACACCTTTGCCATTTTCGGCGACCTGTTTTTCAAAGACCGTGTCACGAAAGATGATTTTTATGACTTGCATCTGCCACTGCTGACGTTTAAAAAATAATTCGTATTTTTACGAACAGTAAGAAAAAAAGTATTATTTTTGCCGCGAAATTTAAACAAATGAATTCCGATTATACTGACAAACAACAGAAATTGGCGCGTTATGCAAAAGCCTTGGGCAACCCTACCCGTGTTGCAATAATAGAGTTTTTGCTTCATCAGGAAACATGTTTCTTCGGTGACATTCACGAACAATTGCCCATCGCAAAAGCTACGGCATCACAGCATTTGTCAGAATTGAAGGATGCCGGATTAATTCAAGGTGAAATCATTCCCCCTAAAGTAAAATATTGCATCAATATGGAGAATTGGCTGGAAGCCAAAGCCTTATTCGGTGAGTTTTTTAGCCATTGCGTGTGCAAAAGCAGCAAATGCTGCGACTAATTTTTTTGAAAATAATGTTCGTAGTTTTACGAAATACAAACAATAATATTAATTCAAATAAAAATCAACTATGGAAATTAAAATCTTAGGAACGGGCTGCTCTAACTGCAAGACCTTGTTCGCCAATGTGCAGCAGGCTGCTGCCGAACTCAAGCTCAATGCCACCATTACAAAGGAAGAAAACATGATAAAAATCATGGCTTACAATGTGATGCAACTTCCCGCTTTGGTCATCGATGAAATAGTCGTGGCGAAAGGAAAACTTTCCTTTGACGAAGTGAAAAAACTTCTTCAGAATTATTCTATTTAATGTTTAATCAATAAAACACAAAAAACAATGAAAATCAAATTGTTATCAAGCTTATGCTTATTTATTTTATTGACCGGCTGCGTCAATACAACTAACCAGAAAGAGAAAAACAATTCATCAAACGATACGCTTCATGTCTATTGCTTCTATGGAAAACAACGTTGCCCAACCTGTATTGCCATCGAAAAATTCACGCTGGAACTCATTGAACAACAGTATGCTACTGACATCAAAACAGGAAGAATCAAATTTCAATCTGTCAGCATTGATGAGAACGAGGCTTTAGCCGACAAATACGAAGTCGCTTGGTCATCGCTCATTCTCGACAAGAATGGCACCATCAACAATTTGACCGATATGGGGTTCAAATATGCTCGCAACAATCCCAATGAATTCAAGGCACGATTGGAAGCCGAAATTGACAAATTATTACAATAATGGAAACCCTGCAACAACTTTTGGACAGCAGCACAACACCGATCATTACGGCATTTTTTTTGGGACTGCTGACGGCAATCAGTCCCTGTCCTTTAGCAACCAACATCGCTGCTGTTGGTTTCATCAGCAAAAACATCAGCAGCAAATGGGGTGTATTGCGTAAAGGATTGCTCTACACTTTAGGAAGGATATTGGGCTACAGCATTTTAGGTTTTGTGCTCATCCTCATTTTGAAACAAGGTGCCGGCATCTTCAAGGTGCAGAAATTCTTTGCGCGGTATGGTGAATTGTTTATTGGTCCTATCTTACTGATTATCGGTATATTCATGTTATTTGGAAAAAGTTTGAACCTACCAAAATTCGGTTTTCAATCCGATGGCGAAGAACTTGCGAAAAAAGACGGTTGGGGAGCCTTGCTGTTAGGCATTTTGTTCGCCCTGGCGTTCTGTCCTACAAGTTGCGTGCTTTATTTCGGCGGCCTCATTCCACTATCTGTTGCATCATCAGGCGGTTATTTTCTTCCTGTTGTCTTCGCTTTTGCAACCGCCCTACCCGTTCTTGCCGTTGCTTTTATCATCGCTTTCAGCGTTGAAAGCATCGGAAAATTCTATGGGAAAATGCAAACACTGCAAAAATGGATGAACTGGATTGTCGGCGGGCTTTTCATCATCGTTGGTATTTATTATTGCATTATCAATTTTTTGTAAAATTTAAAATCAATTCATTATGATTCAAAAATTCGCTGATTGGCTTGTATTTAACCTCATCGGCCTTAATGCAAGCACACACTTTGCCTTCGCCTTGAATTTCTTTGTTTTCGAAACCATCAAGGTGCTGATACTTTTGTTTATCATCAGCGCAATCATGGGCATCATCAACGCATATTTTCCAATCGACCGATTGAAAAACTATTTGCAGACACATAAACTCTATGGTTTGCAGTATTTGTTGGCCTCAATTTTTGGAGCCTTAACGCCATTTTGCTCATGTTCTTCCATTCCTTTGTTCGTCAGTTTCGTAAAAGGCGGCGTTCCACTTGGCGTAACATTCTCATTTCTAATTACTTCTCCATTAGTCAATGAAGTAGCTGTTGCCATGTTTTTAGGTGCTTTTGGACTGAAAACCACCATTATTTATGTAGTGAGCGGCATCATTTTAGGCACCCTTGGCGGCATAATCTTGGGGCAATTCAAATTGGAACGCCACCTTAGTCCTTGGGTGTTACAGATTCAAAAAGACAGCATCGAGCAAACTGGAAAATGGGAAGCCGAGCACATCAGTTTCTGGGGAAGGCTGCCCGGAATTATCAGGGGAAGCTGGGGTATCGTAAAAGGTGTTCTGATTTATGTCCTCATTGGCATTGGCATTGGATCGGCCATTCACGGTTTTGTTCCCGAAGGATTCTTCACCAAATATCTCAGTGCGGAACAATGGTGGACGGTTCCGGCAGCCGTCCTAATCGGCATTCCTATGTATAGCAATGCCGCTGGTATCGTTCCTGTCATCGAAGTTTTTGTGCGTAAAGGCGTTGCCATTGGAACAGCCATTGCTTTTATGATGGGCATCGTGGGTCTATCCTTACCAGAAATGACTATGCTGAAAAAAGTGATGAACTGGAAACTCATCGGAATATTCTTTGGCACCATTGCCGTCATGTTTATCTTAAGCGGCTGGTTATTTAATGCTGTGCTGTGAAGTAATCATTTCAAGCATTTTTTCATACCAAATGTCACTCCTGCTGTATCTCTCACAACGGCAGGAGTTGTTTTTCATATCGAATGATACCCAAGATTGGATTCAGAGTTCTTTATTTCAGCAAATAAAACAAGATGTTACAGATTTTCCCATAAAAAGCTTTTTCCAAAGAATTAAAGTATTGTAAAATTTCCTACTTTTGCACCCGATTACAATAGGGGTGCCTTTCTTGCTACAGCAAGATGAAAGACAGGCTGAGATCAAACCCTCTGAACCTGATACGGATAATGCCGAGACAGGGAAACGAGTTTCTCAAAATTTCCTCTATTGATTTATTGTTCAACAACTTAAATCAATGAGTCATGTCTAAACGACAGTTTTTATTCCTCTTCATTCTGATGCTTTCAGCCAGCATGACGAAAGCACAAAACGAGTTGCCGGAAGGTGACACTTTGCCTTACCTCAAGCAACTTTTGGACGAAGTCACGGTCAGCGCAAGCCGCGTGGGCGAAAAAACGCCTCTCACCCACTCCGACATCGATGCAACGGAAATCCGCAAGAACAACAAAGGCGCCGACCTGCCTTATCTGCTACAGAACACACCTTCGCTCGTCGTCACTTCCGATGCCGGAACAGGAATCGGCTACACGGGACTTCACATCCGCGGCAACGACTTGACCCGTATCAACGTGACACTCAACGGTGTACCCGTCAATGGTGCAGAAGACTACCAGGTCTATTTCGTGGATTTGCCCGATTTGGCTTCTTCGGTCGACAACATTCAGGTGCAACGTGGCGTCGGCACTTCGACCAATGGAGCCGTCGCTTTTGGCGCTTCCATCAACATCAAGACCGATGAAATCAGCGCCACGCCTTACGCCACGCTCAGCAGCGCGGGTGGCAGTTTCAAATCGTTGAAAAACACGCTCAATTTCGGTACTGGCCGCAGCGAAAACGGCTTCAACCTCTCCGGCCGCTTGAGCCAAATCCGTTCCGATGGTTACATCGACCGCAGTTGGGCTAAACTGAAATCGTATTACCTTTCAAGTTCTTGGTCCAATCAAAACAACATGCTGAAATTCATTATGATGAGCGGAACTGAAAACACATATCAGGCTTGGAACGGCATCCCGAAAAGCATGATTGACAGCAATCCGACTTACAATCCCGCCGGCGAAATGTACGACAAAGACGGTAATTTCCTTGGATTTTACGACAACGAAACCGACAACTACACGCAAAGTTACTACCAGTTGCATTACGCCCATAATTTCACCGAAAAACTCACACTTGCCTCCGCGCTTTTCCTGACCACGGGCAAAGGCTATTACGAAAACTACATGAACGGCATGGATGTTTCGGGCTATAAACTCAATTCCATTTGGGTTGATGACGAACTTATTGATAATTGTAACTTCGTACAACAGAAATGGTTAGACAATTATTTTTATGGAGCAAACCTTAGTCTCAACCATCAGACCAAGCGTTTCAACACCACTTTTGGCGGCGGCTGGAACCATTTTGAAGGGGCGCATTTCGGAAGACTCGTTTGGGCGCAGATTCCCATTCCGACCGATTATGAATGGTACCACAACCAAGGCCACAAAACCGATTTGAACTTTTTCGCCAAAACCAACGCCGAAATCAACGCACATTTCAGTCTGTTTGCCGATTTGCAATACCGTCATGTCATCTACAAAATCAATGGCGAACATGAAGATTTGCGCGACATCACGCAAAGCCACAATTACAATTTCGTCAATCCGAAAGGTGGCGTTTTTTACAGCCTCGACGAGAAAAACGATTTCTATTTCTCCATAGCCTGCTCACACCGTGAGCCAAGCCGCAACGTGTTTGAAGACACCGACGAAAACCGACTTGACAAGGTGAAAGCCGAGCAACTCATTGATTATGAACTCGGTTACAACCGCAAAGGACAGAAATTCAGTTTCAGCACCAACCTTTATTATATGGATTACAAAGACCAATTGGTGCTGACTGGCGAAATCAACAGCGTGGGCGAAGCCGTGATGACGAATGTCGACAAAAGCTACAGATTGGGTCTTGAAGCATCAGCCAACTACCAGATTTGCAAACAGTTCGCCATCAACGGAAACTTGGCTTTGAGCCGAAACAAGATCCTTGGTTTCACCGATTATCTTGAAGACTGGGAAAACGGCGGCTATCACACCACTTTCCTCGGCACGACGGATATTTCCTTCTCTCCCAACCTCATTGGCGGCTTCAATCTTATCTACAAGCCTATCAACGACTTGAGTTTCAACCTGCAAGGACAATATGTCAGCCGTCAACACATCGACAACACTTCCAATTTGGAGCGCAGTCTCGACCCCTATTTCATCAGCAATCTGCACATCAATTACGAATGGCAGCAGAAAGTGTTCAAAACGCTGAATTTCAGTCTTTCCGTGAACAACATTTTCAACCATCGCTATTGCAGCAACGCCTGGGTTTACCGTGCCTATATGGGCCAGGAATACGGCGAATATCTCATTGACGGTTACTTTCCGCAAGCCGGCATCAATTTCATGTTTGGGGTGACGATTGGGATATAAGTAACAATAAAATAATAAGTTGTGACAATTCTAACACATATCAATATCGTTTTTCAAACATAAATCCCCACGAATTAAACATGAATTTCCATAAATTAAACTGATATATCGACGATTATAAATTTAGAAAGTTTTCGTTTCATTTACAATGATTTGCGTTCAGTGAAACGAAAAAACAGTTATTTCCGTTATAGGTTGTTTTTTAATTATCACTAAGGAACTATGACAATAAAAAAGAGCCTCTAAAAAAAATCTTTTTCGACTTGTTTTTCATCTAAATCTTTTCTTATATTTGCAGCCGAAATATTTATAAGGCACTTACTAAATACATAGCAGACTTATGTCAAAAGAAATAAAAGGCCAAATCACGCAGGTAATTGGACCTGTGGTTGACGTTTACTTTAAGGGAGGAGAAAAAGACCTTCCGAAGATTCACGACGCATTGGTAGTCGTCTTCCCAAATGGGAAAAACCTTATTTTGGAATGCCAGCAGCACATTGGCGAAGATTCCATTCGTGCCATCGCTATGGATTCTACCGATGGTCTGGTACGTGGCATGGATGTCGCACCACTCAACAAACCTATCTCTATCCCGATTGGTGGACAAATCAAAGGCCGCTTGCTGAATGTCATCGGCGACTCAATTGACGGCATAGGAGAACTTGACCGTTCGTCCGAATTCCCTATCCACCGCGAACCGCCTAAATTCGAAGACCTTACCACTTCAAAAGAAGTGCTTTTCACAGGCATCAAAGTCATCGACTTGTTGGAGCCTTATATGAAAGGTGGTAAAATCGGACTGTTCGGTGGTGCAGGTGTCGGCAAGACTGTCCTTATCATGGAACTCATCAACAACATTGCAAAAGGTTATCATGGCTTTTCGGTGTTTACCGGTGTTGGTGAACGCACCCGTGAAGGTAACGACCTGTTGCGCGAAATGATCGGCTCTGGTATTATTAAATATGGAGAAGAATTCACCAAGGCCATGGAGCAAGGCGATTGGGATCTTTCGAAAATCGACAGAAAAGCCCTTGCCACCTCACAAGCCACACTGGTGTTCGGGCAGATGAACGAACCCCCTGGGGCACGTGTGTCAGTTGCTCTTTCGGGCCTTACCGTTGCCGAATCGTTCCGCGACGACCCGAACAGCGACCAGAAAGACATCCTGCTTTTCATCGACAACATCTTCCGTTTCACGCAAGCAGGTTCCGAAGTGTCGGCTTTGTTAGGCCGTATGCCATCTGCCGTAGGTTACCAGCCTACACTGGCAACCGATATGGGTCAGATGCAGGAACGCATCACTTCCACCAAGAACGGTTCCATCACCTCAGTTCAGGCCATTTATGTGCCAGCTGACGACTTGACCGACCCAGCCCCAGCCACGACCTTCTCGCACTTGGATGCCACCACCGTTTTGAGCCGTAAGATTGCCGAATTAGGCATCTATCCTGCTGTTGACCCATTGGATTCAACCTCTCGCATCCTTGACCCGAATGTTGTCGGCGAACTGCACTATAACACAGCTCAGCGCGTCATCAACCTGCTGGAACGCAACAGAGAACTGCAAGACATCATCGCCATTCTTGGTATGGAAGAACTTTCCGAAGAAGACAAACTCGTTGTCCACCGCGCCCGCCGCGTGCAGCGTTTCCTGTCGCAGCCATTCACCGTGGCAGAACAATTCACCGGCATGAAAGGCGTCATGGTGCCAATCGAAGAAACTATCCGAGGTTTCAACATGATTATGGATGGCGAAGTCGATCAGTATCCTGAAGCAGCCTTCAACCTCGTCGGCACCATCGACGAAGCCATTGCCAAGGGTGAAGAAATGCTCAAACAAGCCCAATAATCCCGTGCCATGAAAGTCGAAATCATTTCTCCCACGTCGAAACTGTTCTCAGGTGAGGTCAAGTCGGTGACAGTGCCCAGCAAAATGGGGCCTTTCACCTTGCTTGATCATCATGCACCCATTGTCGCCATCCTCGAAGCAGGCAAAGTGACACTTACCGACAGTCAGGGAGAGAATCAGGAATTCGTCATCAAGGGCGGTTTCGCCGAACAACATGACAACACATTGATAGTCTGTGCAGAATTATGAAGAAAGACGTTTTGACAACCAAATATCTGGCAATTTTCCTGCTTCTCTGCCTCGTGATTGACGGCATTCTGCTGTGCTGGCTTTCGCCCACAGTGGAGATTTGGAACCGTTGGATGGCCATGATACCGATTATCTACATGATTCTCGGTGCCTATTACACCAACTTCATGAAGAAAAACGTCGACGGCAACTCCAATAAATTGAATTGGCTTTATATTTACAAAGGTATAAAAATCGTCGTAAGCCTCATTATCTTGATACTTTACATGATTTTTGTCAAGCAAAACGTCAAACTGTTTCTTATCATCACTGCGTCATGCTATCTCATTGCATTGGCAACAGAAACCATGATCTTCACTGACTACGCGAAACAATTAAAAAAGAGTAATAAAGCATGAAAAATGTCTTTAAAAATATCAGGCACATTTTGGCGGCGATGCTGCTGTTGTTCACGGTGCCGATCATAGCCCAAGACACGCTGTGTGAAGGACTTACGATAGCCGATCCGATACCAACAGAAACAGCTGCTGAAGAAGAGGTTTCTGCTCATGAAGGAGAAAAATTTGATTCTAAATCGTTCATTTTCGGACACACCGGCGACTCCTATTGCTTCCACATCACTGAAATCAAAGGCGAGCCTGTCTGTGTTTGGCTGCCCGTCATTGTGAAGAGCGAAGAACAAGGCTGGTGCGTGTTTTCATCGAAACACGTCTGTGAGCTGAAAGACGGCGAGACCTACAACAATTTCTTCATCGAGCCAATGACTTCCGATTTCAAGCCTGGCAAACTGGTCGAAATCAACAGTGCCGGCGAAGTGGTGCGTCCGTTTGACATTTCGTTCACCAAGAACGCCTTCGGCATCTTCATCGTATGTATCTTCCTGCTGGCATTTTTCCTGCCTGCGGCTGCAAAGTACAAGAAAGACCCTATGGCCAACCCGACACGCTATCAAGGCATGGTGGAATGGCTCACCTATATGGTTTTGGACGGCATTGTAAAACCTTCCATTCCTGGCGACAAATACAAGAAGTTTGCACCATACTTATTAACGGCGTTTTTCTTCATTTTCTTCAGCAACCTTTTTGGCCTGATACCGTTCTTTCCATTCAGTGCCAATGTTACAGGTAATCTGTCCATTACAGTGGTTCTTGCTTTGTTATCATATTTGTGCATCAATCTATTTGGCAATAAGCACTATTGGAAAGACATCCTATGGCCTGATGTGCCGATGTTCCTGAAAGCCTTCCCTTTGATGCCAATCATCGAACTGATTTCCACCATCACCAAGCCTTTCGCCTTGATGGTACGTTTGTTTGCCAATATCCTTGCCGGACATATTGTCATCATGGTATTGATGGGACTGATTTTCATTCTTGGTGGCATGTATGGTGCGGGAGTTGGAATAGGAACATCTGTCGTATCAATCTTAATGTCGGTCTTTATGCTGGCATTGGAACTGCTGGTCGCCTACATCCAGGCATACGTATTCACAATGCTTTCATCAATCTTCATCGGCTTGGCCCAGGAAGAGCCTGAGGAAGCGTAAAAAACTTGCAATGTTTAATCAACAAATAATAAGATCAAAATGAGATTCCCGCCTTCGCGGGAATGACGGCCGCAAAAAAGGCCGTCATAGAGTCAAAAAAGTCTAATGGTCTAATAGTCTAACAGTCAACTTGTCAACAATTAAACAAACAATAATCCATTAATTAACTAAATCTTAAAAATCATGTTAGCAATCATTCTTCAAGCAGCTCAAGCAGTAGCAGACATGGCGTCATGGTCAAAAGTCGGCGCAGCTATCGGTGCAGCAATCGCAATCATTGGTGCAGCAATGGGTATCGGCAAAATCGGTCAATCCGCAATGGAAGCCATAGCCCGTCAGCCAGAAGCAGCTGGTGACATTCGCTCCAGTATGATTATTGCAAGTGCTCTTATCGAAGGCGTAACTCTGTTTGCCATCGTCGTTTGCGTTTTGGCTGTTCTTTAATTGTAAACCAGTCTGGGGTTTGCACGTCAAGCCCCAGACCTTTAAAATGTTGAAAAAATGGATTTATTTCTTCCCGAAAGTGGTCTGATAATATGGATGCTCATCGCGTTCCTTATCGTTTTCGTCATCCTTGCCAAGGTGGGCTGGCCAATGATTATGAACGCCGTCGACAAGCGCAACCAGCATATCATCGACTCACTCAAAGCAGCGCAGGAAGCCAACGATGCCTTGGCTGGCGTTGAGGAAAAGAGAAAAGAAGTCATGGCAGAGACACAGGCCGAACAAATCCGTATCATGAAGGAAAGCCAAGAGCTTAAGAATCAGATTATGGAAGAAGCTAAGGCCCAGGCACGTGCCGAAGCCGAAAAGATTGTGGCCGACGCACGTCTCCGCATCGAAAAGGAACAGGCCGAAGCCATGTCGAAAGTGAAAAACGAAGTGGTGGCCCTTTCGGTCAGCATTGCAGAGAAACTGCTGCAACGCGAACTGGGAGACAAGAAGTCGCAAAGCGATTACATCGACCAACTGCTCAAGAACAACAAACAACACATTGAGGCATAACCATGAACGACGGTAAAATATCGGTTAGATACGCAAGGGCACTTTACAACCTCGCATGTGAAAACAAGTGTGAGCAGATTGTATATGAATCATTGCGCCGGTTTTCCAATGCTGTTTCAAAAACTATTGGTTCATTCGATTCTGTCCTGAAAAACCCTGTCATCGGAAACGAAAAGAAAATCGAGCTGATAGAAACTGCCATTGGTGAGCCGATTCCAGATTGCCTGAAAAGCTTCGTCAAATTCATTGTCGAACAAGGCCGCGAAAGCAAAATATATCTCATTGCCTTGAAATATCAAGAACAATACCGCGCCGACAAGAACATCCTCCTGACTCATATCACAACAGCTTCAGAACTCTCGCCTGAGACTTTGGAGAAAATCAAGGCAAGCATTGCAAACCTGTTTAAAGCCAACGTCGAAGCTGTGGTCAGCATAGATCCGAAACTCATCGGCGGATACACCCTCGACATCGAAAACAACCTATTGGATGCCAGTATCGCAGGGCAATTGAATAAAGTGAAAGAGGAACTGAAACGCGAGCAATAAACAATTAAACGATAAACAAATAAACAACATATATGTCAGACATCAAACCTAGTGAAATATCAAGCATACTGCAAATGCAACTCCAAAATCTGAACAATGAAGTTCATTTTGAGGAAATTGGCAAGGTGCTTCAAGTGAGCGACGGCGTGGCCCGTGTCTATGGTCTTGAAAAGGTCCAGTCAAACGAACTGGTTCAATTTGAAAACGGGACGATGGGTGTTGTGCTCAATCTGGAAGAAGACAACGTCGGTGTCGTGCTTTTTGGCCCTACCGAAGGCATCAAGGAAGGCGAAACCGTAAAGCGCACACAGCGCATTGCATCAGTCATGGCTGGCGATGGCATGTTGGGCCGTGTAGTCGACGGATTAGGTAATCCTATTGACGGAAAAGGCCCTATCAAAGGCAAGACCTACGAAATGCCTCTCGAGCGTAAAGCTCCCGGCGTCATTTTTCGTCAGCCTGTGAATGAGCCATTGCAAACGGGATTGAAGGCCGTCGACGCCATGATTCCTATCGGTCGTGGACAGCGAGAACTTATCATCGGCGACCGCCAGACGGGTAAGACTGCTATAGCCATCGACACCATCATCAACCAAAAGGAAAATTTCAAGAATGGCGATCCTATTTACTGTATCTATGTAGCCATAGGTCAAAAGGGTTCAACTATTGCCAGTCTGGTTAACACGCTTGAATCACACGGTGCCATGGACTATACCATTGTGGTTTCTGCCACCGCATCCGACCCCGCTGCCATGCAGTTCTATGCCCCGTATGCAGGTGCTGCCATTGCTGAATATTTCCGCGATACCGGTCGACATGCGCTGATTATCTACGACGATTTGTCGAAACAAGCTGTAGCATACCGCGAAGTTTCCTTGATTTTGCGTCGTCCTCCAGGGCGTGAAGCATATCCTGGTGATATTTTCTATCTGCATTCACGTTTGCTTGAACGTGCAGCCAAAGTCATTAAGAATGATGATGTTGCCCGCAAGATGAACGACCTGCCAGATAGTTTGAAAGATATCGTGAAAGGTGGCGGTTCAATGACAGCATTGCCAATCATCGAAACACAGGCTGGCGACGTTTCAGCTTACATTCCAACCAATGTGATTTCAATTACCGATGGTCAGATATTCCTTGAAACGGGCCTCTTCAATGCAGGTATACGTCCAGCTATTAACGTCGGTATTTCAGTATCGCGTGTCGGCGGTAATGCCCAAATCAAGTCAATGAAAAAAGTGGCAGGCACCCTGAAGCTTGACCAGGCACAATTCCGTGAAATGGAAGCCTTCTCGAAATTCGGCGCCGAACTCGATGCAGCCACCATCGCCATCCTTGACAAAGGTACAAAGAATGTGGAATTGCTGAAACAGAATCAATATTCGCCAATGCCTGTTGAAAAGCAGATTGCCATCATGTTCTGCGGAACCAACGGACTGCTCAATAAAGTACCGGTCAACCGTGTACGCGAATTTGAAAAGCAGTATTTAGACATTATTGAGGCAAAGCACCGCGACATTCTCGACCAACTGAAATCAGGCAAAATCGACGATGACATCAAGGCTGTCCTGAAGGAAGAGGCTTTGACGCTCAGCGAACAATTCAAATAACAGGCTGCGAGACAACGAGACTGCGAGACAACGAGGATTCGTGGTCTCGCAATCTCGAAGGCCCGCAATCTCGAAATCAAACAATTAAGCAATGGCATCACTGAAAGAAATACGCGCACGAATCGCATCGGTAGCTTCGACACAAAAAATCACCAGTGCCATGAAAATGGTGTCGGCAGCAAAACTGAAAAAAGCCGAGGCTACGACCTTGAAGTTCGTCCCTTATAAAACCAAGCTTTCCGAAGCGCTGACGAATTATCTCAGTTCGATGGAGGAATCAGTCAACATTCCGCTTGCCGAGCACAGAGAGGTCAGGAAAGTGGCACTGATGGCATTTTCGTCGAACAGCGGCTTGTGCGGTGTCTACAACTCCAACATCAACAAGCTTTTCAAGGTCATCTACGATGAATATGCCGCACAAATCGGTGCTGAGAACATCCTGATTTACACCGTCGGCAAGAAAATCAACGACTACATGAAGCGCGTCGGACTTCCCGTCGAAAAGCATTATCATGAACTCAGTGAAAAACCGAGCTACGATTCGGCTTGCGAAATCAGCGACATGTTCGTCGACATGTTCCTCAAGGGCGAAGTCGACAAGGTGGAATTGATTTTCAACCACTACAAGAACACCGGCGTTCAGATTCCGCAACGCGAAGCCGTGTTGCCGCTTTCCACCGACATTGAAACGGCCAACGACAGCAAAGCCTCATTGGATTACATCGTTGAACCTTCTAAGGAAGAATTTGTCAACGAACTGGTGCCTAAGGTTTTACGCACCAACTTCTACTCCACCATGCTCGATGCCTTCACGGCCGAACACGGTGCCCGCACCACTGCCATGCACATTGCATCCGACAATGCCGAGACCTTGTCACAAGAGCTGAAGATACTCTACAACAAGGCACGTCAGGAAGTCATCACCAACGAACTGATTGATATTGTCGGCGGCGCTGAGGCGTTGAATGGATAATACGTTAATTAAAATGATTGAGACGCGATGAATCGCGTCTCTACATATAAAAACCGTCATTCTGGCTTGAATGGCGGTTTTTTCAATAGGTGAGCAAAATTAGTTTACCCTTAATTCCGCACACCTGTAATAGATTAAAAGGAATAAAATCCTGAGCAACAAAAAGTTGCCCAGGACATTGCCATGTCAGGATTTTCACCTATCTTAGTGGTAGAAAACAAAACAAGCAAAAGACTGACAGACATGG
>NZ_JBADWU010000005.1:0-42452 GCF_056203535.1 Candidatus Limimorpha sp.
GCAGAGCCCGTTCCCTCGTCCGGCCGCATGGCAAAACTACGATTTTTTCACCAACTGATACAAATATGAAAACTATTGTCTAATTTTGCATCGCATCCCTGAAGTCAACAGACTTCGGACACACTGTTTGAAACACTACCATGATTGAGTCTATGATATGTCCACACCCAATAAGACATACTAGTGAAATAGCCGTTTCCTAGCTTATTGATTTGCGTAGGTTACTGTGAATGCGCGGCAGCGGCGGTTTTCCTGGGCGGCGCAGCCCATGGTGAAACGGGCGTATGGCTCGAAGATGTCGAGACCGCGGCCAAGGTAGATGCACCAACCATTGTCGGCTACAATCTTCCGGTCGTGGTCGGCTGTAAAGTCGTAGGCAAATTCGATGCTGAACGAACGCAGGTCGTCTTGAAGACCATCGAAGATGTCGATCATCTCGGGGATGGCTTCATCGTTTTCGGCGTTGGTGTGCAGAATGACTTTCAGCTCTTCCGGGGTGTCGTTGGTTTCTTTGAGCATCTGAATGAAATCAATCAGATTGTAAACCTGATAGGGCAAACGGATGAAAGGGTCGGTGATTTCGATGGCGTGGGCGGTTTGGAGATAGTCGGCGAAGAGGGTTTTGTAGGAAATCCCTGTCTGATTAAGACGGATTTCTATTGATTTGGCGGCAAGCGATGGAGTGTTGGTGACAGGTGATGGGTGATGGGTGATGGGTTGTTGGTTGTTGGTGACGGGTGATTTGCTGTATAGTGGTTGGGATGAAGGTGAGTTCAAGCCGACACATTCGAGGGCTTCGATTTGGACTTTGGTCCCATCGGATGCTTTTGTGTATTCAAAGACGGCTGGTTCGGCCTTGAAGGTCTCGTCGATAATGTATAGCTGGTCTTTGACGCGTTTGCGGCTTTCGGCGGCGAAATCGATGATTTCCAATGCCTCTTCCTGCGTGTATTTGCCATCGGGGTAGAGAAGCTTGACCAAGCCTGAGAAGGTTTTGCGGATGGCATTGTGGTCGCGTTCGGAGAGTGTGGTGCTGAAGATGGCGTATTTTTTCAGGTCGGCGGAATAGTCGAACTTGCGGAGTTCGTGAAGTACAGCAGCGACATAGTCGGTGATGAGGCCGTAGCTTTTGCTGAAGGAGTCTTTTTTCAGCATCTTGATTTCCCAGCCCGGATTATAGAGGTGTATGCGGTCTAAGAAAGCACCTTTTTGGAAGGCAACTGGGATGGACTCGAAGAGATGTGAGTTTTTGAGCATGTAGGGCACGGTGTGTTTGGTGTTGCCTACGAAACTCATGGAGGCCGTGGCTTCATGCGTTGCTTTGCCGCGGTTGAACGACTTGTTGGCGAGATAGTTCTGCATGGTGTCGATCATGACGGAATCAATCTGTTTGCCTTTCTGCTGCTCGAATTCGTCCCATGCTACCACATCCCAATAGCCGACGAGACCAAGTATTTCCTTGTTGCCCGACATCTTGACGAACAGGCGTGCCGAAGTGACGTCGCCGCCACTGACGAGAACACCATAGGGCGAAAGTTCCTGAAAGACATGGGATTTGCCTGTGCCTTTTGGACCTAATTCCATAAAGTTGTAGTTGTTCTCGACATGGGGCAAGAGGCGTGAAATGATGATGAACTTCTCGCGGCGGTTGAGGTTGTCGGGGTTGAGGCCTACGGTATGGATGAGAAAATCAATCCATTCGTCGGTTGTGAACTCATGACGCTTGTCGATGTATTCATCCAAATCGATGTTGGAGATCTGGATGGGCTTGAGATTCTGGATTTCCCAGCGGATCTTGACATCATCACCGGGAATGTATCCCACATCGACGATGCACCATACGCCGTTGCCAGAAAGGAGCTTTGGGTTCTTGCGGACATATTCGGTGCCGATGGGAATGTTGGTGAGGGTGAGGTTGGCAAATGAGGCTTCGTATTGGTCGGCCCTGTCGTTGAGCAGGACGGAAATCTTGTCGATGATACGGTAGCGGCCAGCTTCGCGGATTTTACCTTTCACTTCTTCGGCTTCGGCACGGTGTACATAGTTGGTGCGAATGATGTTGCGGGTCTTCTCCAGACCTTCTTCGATGGCATCGGGGTCATCGGTGGCGCAATACTGGCCCAGGAGGTATTCGAGAACGTATGTCGGTACGGGAAGGTTGCCTTTTACTTGGAAGGCCAAGTCCTTGCGGACGACCTTGCCGATGAAAGTGTCGAGTATTTTATTTTGTAGTGTCATGGCTCGTTTGCGTTTTTGATTGCTTGTAATTTGCTCGTAAATTTTATAGATTTACAAGATGTTAAATTATTGTTAATTAGTTGTTTATAATTTTTCTTGCTCGTAAATTGCTCGTAAATTGCTCTTAATTTTATGGATTTACGAGCGACCAAGTTTTATTTGTTTTAAAAGTCTCTTTCTATTAGGGTGTTGTTGGTGACAGTTTCGCGGATAATTGGATTCATGGGGTCTTCTGGTTTATAGATGCGAAGCTCCAAGATGTTGGATTGGGTTTGCTTGGAGAGGACGAGGTCGACTTCAAACATACGTTCAGGAAGTTCTCCTGTCGCGTTGAGAGAAATGGGATGCTCGGATGATACCAGTTCGTTGTTGCAATAGAGGGCGCAAAGAAGATCCACTTTTTTATGGGTCATGGAAACCGGCTCTAATTGGACGAGAGTTATCTTGATTCGGCCCGATGCCATGGAGAGTTTGCGGTTCATTAAGGCAACCGAAACTTCCTGACGCTCATCGGAACGTTGTTGCGAGCAATGAAGCACAGGGATGACAAGCTCCTGCAACGAAGCCCCGCCGTGAGTGAAGCGATAGCCCCCACCTTGAGCGTAGAAACGGTTTGTGCCTTTGGGCACGGCCACATAGACGGGCAAATCGTCGTCATGACTCATGCCGGATGCTTCTGACAGTTTGAACTTGGTAATGTGTTCCCTTTCTTCGTCGCTGTAGGTGAAGTAGAAGCGGTTCTTGATATGGAAGGCATTGTCGAGGATTTCGATTTTGTCTTTGTCGGCAAAATCAATGTCGTTGTAGATGAAACCGTGGTCGGCGGTGAGATAGACATCGGTGATGTTGTAGGAAGACAGAATGGAATAGATTTCATCGGCGAGACAGGTCACGGAATTGTTGATGGTATTGAGCACTTCGGTGCGGGTGCTGGCTTTATGTCCGCTATCGTCGATGTTGCCGTAGAAAACGATGACGAGCTGGTTTTTGTACATTTCGCGTTTTTCGTCGCTGTCCTTCTTGTCGAAATTGGCGAAACTATAGCAAATGGCGTTCTCGTTGTATCTGCGCACATGTTCGGTTCGTTCGTCGGTGGTGTTGATGTATTTGCCATCAGTGAGCATGGAAAAGTCTTGCAGGAGTTTCAGCGACTTATGGGGAAGTAAGGCAGGCTTGCAGTATTCGGTTTCGGAAGGCATCATGGCTATGGCATAGCCCAACTCAGCCACATGGCGGCGGCGCTTTGCTATTTCGCCCATGATTTCGACGGCAATCTCATAACGGAGGGCATCGCAGATGATGAGTGCCATTTTCTCTGTATGCGGAGTGCAGAAATCGGCGTAGAAGTTCTGCTGCAAGTGTATTCCTTCAAGGCCTGTCAGTCCACCGCCTTTTTCAGTAAGGCATTTTGTCCATTCCAGATTCAAATTGTTGGTGAATTGGGCATAATCGGCGTCGAGACGACGCTTGATGGCCATCATGTCATCGAAAACTGGAACTGTCTTGGAGAGACTGTCGAAACTGTTCAATGCCTTCCGGTAGTAGGTGTCCGACTTGTAAAGGTCGTCGGCATAACGCTTGATGTAGTCTTCGGGATGGTTGAATTTGAGCGAAGGGTATTCTGTTTTTTTCTTATAAAAACTGGCCACGGATGATAGGAATGCAATGGCAGGAAGGGTCTGTGAATTACCGTCTTGCTTATGGCTGAGCTGTTGCAGACGTTCAACAAGCCAGTCGTTGTCAGAGTAAAGATGGTTGGCTGCCAGTTGCTGCAGTATAGGCCAGCACATTGTTTCGGGCATGTAGTGGTAGTCGGCTTCGGTGCCATAACAGCCGATGATGCTTTGTTCCTTGATTTTGCCCGAAAGGGAGAGCAATGCCGTTTCAAAATTCCTGGCTATGGTCTTGTCGCTGAAGGCGAGAGCCATGATGCGGTTGATTTGATGGAGCTGGAAGGCGTTGTCTATTTTATAAGAGCAATAGGTGTCGTGTTTCTCGTCGGCAACAATTTTCTGAAGGATGGCGTTGTATTTCATCGACTCGGCCACCGGAGCAAAGCGGCGGTTGGGCTGGTTTTCGAGATAACCTACATTGAATATGGAGATGAGTTTCTGCTGCAAGTATCTGGCAACATCAGGAAATGTTACCAGACGGCGGTAAAAGGCGTCGCGCTTGGCATCATCGGATTGCACGTCAAGTATCAGTAGGCGGATGATGATGGTGTCCCAGTCGAGCATTTTGTCGGAGCCGAGATAGCCCGACAGCAAGCCGCGATATCCCAAATCGTCGTTGAAGCAGTTGCCGTAGCAGTCCTTGAAGACCGACTGGAACTTCTTGAGCTGCATTTCCCCTACATGCTTTTGAACGAAAGAGGTGTATTGCCCGCTTATGTTGTACTGCTGCATGAAGGCTTCGTAGTCGTCGTCGCGGTAGTCGGTGTTGGTGGCGAGGATGTCCATCAGAGGGAACTGCATCATTTGGGCCTGTGTGGAAGGACGCAGCCCTTCGAAAGCGAGGATGACGCGGTCGTCTTTCCAGTCGTTGAGGATTTTGTACTTTGTGTTGAACCAAGCCCCGTTGAATTTCTCGTAGCGGTAGCCGGGCTTCCATTCGTAACTGTCGAGTTCGTCGGCCTTGGTCTCGAGGCTGAAGACGAACAGGACGTGTAGGGCGGGGTTCAGGTCGAAGTATCTGTATATCTTGTCTTGCATTCGGGTTTTATATTTGTTTCAGTTTTTTCAACCAAGCCCAGCCGGCTTCGGTCAATGTGTATTTTTGTTTTGGATGGCGAGGCGTGTCAGGATAAAGCGGTGCAATGAGTCTTGATTCGATGAAAGGCCGCAGTATGGTTCTGTCGAAAGTCATGCGCGAAGACATGTTGCAGGCTTCCATCATTTCCTTTACTGACACATGCTGCTCGCTGAGCATGAGAATGGTCATGATTACTTTATCATCTACTTTATCAAAATTGGTAAAGCTTTGGTGAAGTTTGTCTATAAATAGATGATATTCACGTGATTTTGCTTCATTGTCAACTTTATCAAACGAGGTAAAGTTAGATTCGGCTGATTCTCTGACAATGACACTGAAAGCCGTGACAAGATTGATGTTGAACTCGGCTGCAGGATTGTCGTTAGCCTTTAGCAAATGCTGCACTTCGGAAATGCCGTGATTAAACATGTTGACATAGTTGAGTGTACGCATCATGCCTGCTACTACGCTATTGCGGTAATCGTTCACATAAGGGAAATTCTCCGGACGAGCTTGTCCATAAAGGCCGCCGGGGTTCATAATCTCAATATGGGTGTCATACTGATAAAGTCGAGTGGGCATGTTTGATTGGTAATCGCGATGCATGACGGCATTCATTATCAGTTCACGCAATGCCTTGAACGGATAGTTGAAAACGTCTTTTTCCCTTAAAACACTAATGGGAATGGGATGCTTGGTTACAATACCATCAGTGATGAAATTTTCAAGCATGGGAAGTGTCTTGTAGAGGCAACCTTCAAAACGGCGCTCGTTGAGTATTTCACCACCGTTGTCATTGCCTTTGAAATGCACAAATTGTATATATGCGCCAGGCATGAAATACTGCGGGTTATGACCAAACATGATGATGGCCGCAAAAGTAGGACAATCCCATTGAAGATTGAACAGCTGCAAGGAGGCAAGTTGATCTTTAAGCGGGCGTGTGTCGTTGGAGAGCGTTTCGGCATCGATGGCGCGTGGCATGTATTCCTTGATGATGGTTTCGGTGTCGATGTCATCAATGGTAGCTTCTCGGCAAGGCCTGGTGTCGAAGGTCGGCAAGCTGGCCGCACAACGCTCGGACAGAATCCGTTCCTCTTCGAGGCTGGCAATGTCTCTTCGAGGGCCTATCCTGACGAAAGTCCGTCCTCGGTAACGGACTGGCGTATCGAATGACGGCGTTACCTCTACTACCAACACATCACCTTCTGCCGTGCTCACCTTTTCAGTGTTCATCACGGGAAGGGGAAGTATGTTGCCTTCTGACCTAATGCTGCTGATTTTCTTCATCAATGCGTCATCGACCTTTAAGCCGCTGAGGTGCCCATCATCGGTAACACCTATCAGCAAATATCCTTTCTCGCGATGGCCCGGCAAGTCGTTGGCGAAGGCGCAGATGGCCTCCTGAAACTTGTCCATGTTTCCGGTCGATACTGTCCGTTCAATGCGGTAGTCCTCGTCGGAAGCCATTATTTCATATAATTCCTTTTCTGTCATTGTTTTTTATTTCAATCGGCAAACATAGCTGTCTCATTTCAATTTAGCAAGCACGGGGCCGAACTTGGCGTAGTTGACCACAACGCCGTCGTCTAAGTCGATGGCGATGTTCTGGTTGGCCACGGGGTGCAGCAGGTCGTGGTACTCGCGGCACTCCTGAAGGTCGCGCTCCAGTTTCTGGAGGGTGCGGGCTTGGGCAGAAGTGAGTTGGAGTATGCTGGCATTCATGTCGTTGATGCGGCCGGCGAGACGCTCGATGTAGGGCAGCAGGTATTTGCTTCGGATTCGCTCGACGGTGAACGGCGTCATGCGGTGCATGTAAACCAGACACTGAAACGCTCCCTTCTTCGAGGCAAAGAGCCAGTAGATGGGACGGTTCTGGTATCGTTTCTTGTGGTCGGTGTAGAAATCCTTGGCGAAATAGGTCTCAAGGTCTTTGCCCAAGGCTTCTTGCAGGAAGTTCATGTTGGCGGCGTGTTGTTCTTCGCCAAAGACGAGTTTGACGAATTCCGACATGCGTGCGGCTGCGCAGTCGGGGAAGCCGCTGTCGAGTGGCATGAGCGGGATGATGCCGTCGTCGTCGATGGTGAAGGAGGAGAGGGATGGGTGATGGGTGACGGGTGATGGGTTGTTGGTGCTATTGCAGCTCCCTTCGACAGGCTCAGGGAGCATGTCGATTTCGTAAGGTTCCAGTTCTTCGGGCGACGGGTTGGGATGGGCGATGTGGAGGCCTGGACGGTCGAGGCGGTAGCGGCCCATCATGCAGCCTATGGCGTAGCTGATGAGCTGTTTCATTATGTTATCATCGTGCCATACTATATGTTGTTTGTTTGTATCCATTTGACTAAAATCTAACTAAAATCCGACTAAAAACTAACTAAAAACTAACTAAATTTTGACTGCAAGTTACTTATTGTCCTTTCCCTCTTTTTTCTCATCATGTAAAGGATAATAGCCCCCTGTCTTGTTTGAGCCTCGGAATTCTATTTTCTTCATGTCCATCAACATTTTTATATATCTGCTCACAGTCGTTCTGCTCGTTTTGGCTAACTCCATCAAGCCGATTCTGTTGATGCCGGGATGTGCTTCTATTAATTTAAAAATATCGTATAATGGGAAACTATCGTTTCCGACTTGGACATCATCATTTACAGGTCCATTTATAGGTCCATTTTCAGGATTTACAGGTCCATTTATGGGATTTACAGGTCCATTTATAGGTTCATCCGTAAGTTCAAATGCAAAAGGAATAGTCACTTTGATGAAATTATCCATGAACTCGAATACTTTTTTGCCGTATCGTCTTACCACCAAAGGCACGCCATGTCCTGTCTGTTCCATCAAGTCGAGACGAATGAAGAGTCTTGCCAGTTCTTCGTTGACGGGTTTTGAAACTCCTTTGAAAAAGTCCTCTTTCGAAAGGTTGGTTGGAAGGCCTCCCGTTGAAATAATCTCCAAGCGGTCGTCGAAAACCGAAATGGCCGGAGGCGTTCCATCGACCCAATTGTTGTGCAGACAAGCGTTGTACCATGCTTCGCGGAAGGCCTCGTTGTCGAACAGCCGCTGTTCTTTTCTTTCGTCTCTTACCATGCGCGTTTGGGTGGAGTTCACCACATCGGCGCAATAATCGTAGGCTTGCTTCATGGCAATCAGCAGGCACTTGTCGCCATATTCGTTGCGCATGACGATATTGTCGGCTTTGCTCCTGCCGCTGAACCGAACCACCTTAATGGACACCTCGTTCTTGTCGGCCAACAGTTCCGCCAATTTGTTGTATACGCCAGATGAGGTGAGCAGATGGAAATTTTCTTCAAAAGTGGCTTCGTTGATGTTCAGTCCTTTTTCGACGAGCATCATGCGCAGGTATTGGAAGGTGAATGTCTTCATCTTGCTGGCTATCTCGGTGATGCTCATTTTCGAGGAAAGGTATTTGCTGTGGGTGTTTTCTATCTGCTGTTCGGTCATGGAGCGGCAGGTAGTGCCTACCCTGAGGAAACAGCCTTGCGCACTGCGACCGTATTTCTTGATGTAGAAGAGATTGACACCACGTGTCACCTTCACTTCCACAACGTGTTTTCCATCTTCGTAGCGTGTGCCCAGTTCCACCAATTCGCGGCAATCGGGCAGTATTTGATCCTCCACAATGTCGGCCACCTTTTTCAAGGTTTCATCCAGTTTTGGCACACCGCACACCACCCCATCATCCTCAACGCCGATATAGACTGTGCCGCCATCGGTGTTAAGGAAAGCGACTATTTCCTTTACAACAGTGTCGTTGAAGGTTCGCTTCAACTCCGTGTGTTCATCTTCTATATATTTTCTATTCATGGTTGTAAAAGTAAAAAAACTATTCCTCAATGCTAATCTCCCCTTGCTGCAGTATGGTAATTTCATCGAGGGGCACATCGGGCGTGAGTTCGTCCTGCAGGCCGTAAATCTCGATGAACTGGCGGTTGAGTTCCTCTTCGTTGGCGTGGAGCTGGCCGAAGCGTTGCTCCCAGTCGTACTTGTAGGCGTTGAGGCAGTCTTCCAGGCTTATGCCGCCGTTTTCGGGGTTGCGGCTCACACGGCTTCTTGGCGGCAGGCCTTCGCCATCGTCGGTACAGCCTTTGGCATAGCGCACCAGTTCGTTCTCCTTGAAATCCCATGAGGTTTCGTGGGCATCCCAGTCGGAACAGGATATGGCGATGTTTGTTTCAACTAATCTGTTAATTTCGTCATTATTATGTGAAATAATTAGGGGTAAATTGTTGATGTCAATGGCTTGGACATTGATTGTCGGATTTATTATTGGTAAAATTCGGTTTGCAATTTTGGATGCTAGAAAACCAAGGGTATAGAATTGTATTTTTTTGTTGTTGAAAAAACAAGGAGAGCCTGCAACATCCCATAAACTACCTTGTGGCAAAAATCTACATGAAAAACTTCCCGATGTAATAAATGGCCAAGTTAGAGCTTCTTGTAAATAAAGATGAGACAGTGTTGTTTTTGCTCTATTGAAATGCTCTTTTTTTGACCAATTAACCACATAATCATGATTGCCATACCATTGTCTCCTCACTCCTCCTTTTGAATATGGTATCCACATCATTTTCTTGATATTGATATCATTCATGGATTTAAAGTTTAATGCCAATTTGTTATTAGATACTTCATGCCAAAGTCGTAGATATTTATTGTTATCACCTATGGTCATGCCTGTTATAACATTAGCATAATCTCGTATTTTCTTATTTTCAAAAGCCTCAATCATTTTTTCACTCACCCAATACCCCAAAGGACAGCCAGGGATTCTCTTGAAGTTGGATTGGGAGACATTGAAAACACCGTACGATTTATTGAGGAACAATTGCTGTATTTGTTCGATGCTCCTTACTTGGACATGTTCTTTGAAAAGCCTACGGTAATATCCTTTTCCGTTTGATTTGCAATTTTGTATTGTAAATGCAACAGAACCAAAATCAGAACCGAAAATACCTCTGCCTAAATGTATAAGGCTTGAAATGTATTGGCTGTCAATTATCAGTTTTCTTATATCTTCAAAAGAACCAAGGAACATCCATGAAGGTAGATTAATCATCGCCCAATATCCATTTGGTTTGGTATAATCCATTGCTTTCATCATAAAAGCAGTCATCAAATCAGATTTACCTTCTTTATAGTTTGAATCGAGGTATCCCTTTAATTGCTTGTTCATGTTAGCAGCTCCCATGTATGGCGGGTTCATGGCGATGGCGGCATATTTTTGGGTCAGTGCCAGCACCAAAGGATGTGTTTCGCCAGGGAGAGGCTCCAGTTTCATGATGCTGCCGAGGTTGTCGGCTTGTTTGAGTAAGGGGTAGCGGTCGCACACGGGGTCGTCGGGCGCGGGCATATCAAGCACGCGGGGCATCACCTCGCAGCCGATGGCATCAGGCCATTGCTGGCAAGCCTTCAGCATGAGGGCGAAAGTGGCCAGCTGGCGGGCGCGCGTGTCGATGTCAACGCCGGTGATGTTGTGTTCAAAGATGGCTTTGATGGCCTGGCGGCGCGTGTAGCCTTCTTCCTTGTAGATGGCGAAGAGAACGTCGAAAGCCTCGTTGAGAATGTGGCCCGAACCGCATGAGAGGTCGGCGAAAGTGAGATTTTCTAAAGTGGAAAGTGGTGAAGTGGAAAGTGGTGCTTCGGCTCCGCTCAGCACCCGAGGGGTGTCGATTAGGTATTTCCATTCGTCTTTCAGGGGGCTGTCGGGGTTGTTGTCGAGGTAGATGCGTCCGAGGGTGTTTTGCACCATGTATTTCACAATCCAGTTTGGGGTGAAGATTTGGGTGGCGGCGGGTATGTCGTCGGCTTCGGCCTTGTGGCCGCTTTTGAATGAGGCAAAGACTTCGTCCTTGCGTTCGGCGATATAGAACTGGTAGAGCCAGCCGATGAGTTCGGTCGACTCGTAGTCGTGTGCAGTAATGAATGACGAGCCGTTCAGCAGGCTGAGGAAACCGTTGGAGGCAAGGATGTTGGTGGGCAACAGCAGTTCGGTGAAGTCGTTGAGTGTGCCAAAACACTTGTAAAGGATAGGCGTCGATTGGCAGAAGGCCACGATGAGGATGGCAAACTGGTCGGTGATGCGGTTGTCGTCGGCGATGATGGCCTTGAGGCGCGAGGCGTCGAGGCCCGACATGTCGGGACAGATGCCTTCGTGGGCTTGTTTCACTAAGAGCGGGATTCGGACATCGGACGATTCGAATTCGAGCACCGGGCTGATGAGGCCGTTTTTGGCGAGTATCTGAATGGCCATGAGGCGGTTGAACCAGGTGTAGGCGCCTTCTTCGCAAACCTGACGGAAACCGTGGCGTGCTATTTCGTCGTGCAGGCGCATCCATTTGCCGTAAAAAGCCACATCGTAGAATTCGCCTTGGAAGAGCGTCCCGTCGGTGGCCTGAATGGGATAATCGGATTTGTCAACCGTTCCGTCGTCCTTGAAACCAAGGGCGTTCATTTTGCTTTTTACTCCCGACAGGAGCGATTTCCGTGCTTCGGTGGCGAAAGTCCTGAGTTGCGTTGTGTTCATGGTCAGATGATTAGGTCGTTGTTTTCGAGAGCCGACAACATGCGTTGTTTCAGATCCTGCAAATAAGCGTCGAGTTCGTCGGCAGTCTTGATGATGCAAGGGCTGCCGTTAGAGAAACGGTTGAATTTGACGGACTTGCGCTTGCCGCCTTGCGCGCGTTCCATGATGATGTTGACCCACTTGTTGAAAAATTCGGTGATGTCGGTGCTGTTTTTCAGCTTGTCGATGCTTTGCGAAGCGCAAGCGTTGGCGATGGTCGATTCGCGGTGCGGCAAGATGTTGGTGTTCACCTTGTTGTCGTTGCACAGTCTTTCGAGTTGGTCGAAAGCCTGGTTGAAGGCATCCTTCACCATGGCGGCATATTGCTGTCGGATGGCGTTGAGTTCCTGATGGAGTTTGTCGCGGAGTTTCTTGTATGCGTTGAGCCTGTCGAAAGGATGCTCGTCGGTTTCGATGGCCTTGAGGTTTTCGAGGTCGGTCAAGCAGCTTTCGTTGAGATAGGCGAAATTGTCCTGGTTGTCCTTGATGAAATTGCAGATGCTGTCGTAGTGTGTTTTTTGGTCGGTGGCGAAATCGGTGATTTCGGCACACACATCGCAAAGGCCCTTGGCCAGGTCTTTTTCGCTGATGACAAGGTTGAAGAACTTGGTTTCGTCGCGTTCGGTGTTCCAGTTGCTGAGCATATCGATGTATTGCTGCACGAACTTGGAGAAAGGAGTGTTTCCGATGGCGGCAGCAGTCTTGGCATGGTTGGCGATGAGTTTAGCGATGGCGGTTTTGGCCACATCGAAGACCTCGGAAGCTTCCTTCGACTTGAAGGTGGTCGAATTCTTATAGATGACATTCCATGTTCCGATGAAGCTGTTGACCAACTCGGAAGAGATGACGGCGGCGGGCCGCAACGTCATGTCCTTCGGGTTGCCGATGGCGGCGGCAATGGTGTCGAGTTTAGTGAAACGGTCGCCTTTGACATACCAGTCGAAGAGGTGGCGTCGCACCAATTCGTTCACTATGAAACTCGTGGCGATGGGAGACCATCCGTAAGGAGCCTTGGCGTATCGGTTCTGGATGTCGGCAAGCGAGATGTCGGGTTGGGTCTTGATGAAGGTGTTGATCACTTGCTCGGCATCGCCCAAAGGTGCTGTGGCATAGTAGTTGGCGTCGATAGGTTTCATCACGGCAGCGCGTAGCGATGCTATGTCCTTGGGGACAGTAGAGCCGGCGGCTTTCTTTGCGTGATAATAATAGTTGGCAAAATGAGCGTCCAAGGCGCGGCGATAGCGTTCCTTGCCTTTGGCATTGCCCAATTCTTTTGAAGAGAGTGCGTTTTGTCCGGAGAAGACCTTGCATGAGTCGAGCATGTCGGCGATTTGCTTCTGAATCTTTTCGGTGTAAAGACGTTTGGCCTGGTCGCGGAATTTGTCGTTAGCCTTGGCACGTGCTTCGGAAGCGCCGTTGGCCGACTTGGTGAGATAGTTCTGCACCCTGCAATACCAGCGGAAGTCTTTCAGGAATTCGGAAGTGGAATCGTGATAGGCGGGGGTGAGGTAGAACATCAGCGAATTGCTGTCGTTGTTGAGGTAAGTGTCGCCGTCAATGACAACGGCAGGGTCGATGAGAATGGTAATCAGCATGTCTTCGCCGTTTCGGGAGAGGAAACGGTAGCCGTCAATGTCGAGACCGATTTTAAACGAATTGTTATAGAAGGATTCCTTTTCCTTGATGCCTAAATAACTGAATACCTCGTTGTAAAGCTGGCGGTCCAATTCGTCGAAACCTATTCTTTCGTTGTTTATCAGGTTAGCCACATCAATTTCGTCCTCGGTATAGAAATCGTAGAGTTCGAGTCCGTCCTGGTTTTTCGACTTGTACATGATGTTTTTGTCGCAAAGGAAGGAGAGCACGTCGGTGATGGCGGCGTTAAGAGTTGCGCGGGCTTCGTTGACATCGCGCAGCATAAGCGTTGTGATGTTTTCGGTGGTTGCAGGGAAGAGCAGCCTGTCGGTAACGGAAAGGTTGCAAATCATGAACATCACATCGACGACACGCTTGGCGAAAACCTTGTCGTGCAGATAGCCATCGGCCATGTCGTCGGCCTTTTGCTTGGCAATACGGGCGCGAGGTGTCAGGCTTTCCTTGAACATGGCGTTGTAGAACTGGTCGAAAGAGATGAAGTGGCCTATTTCATCGTTCATGGTGAGCATGGCGGTGCTGTGCGTGACATTAATCATGGAACGCTCGGTGCCACGCACCTGCTTGTTCACATAGTCGAGGGCATCGAACGAGTTGAAGACCTGCAGCATCAGTTTGAACTGATAGGGAATGAAAGGGTAATAGTCGATGAAGTTGTCTTTTGAGGTGAAACTATAGTAGGAAGCGGGCAAATGCAGCATGGTTTCGATGGCTTCCTTATCGGCGTCGTAAAGTCGCCCCAGCTCCAGTTCCCCTGAACCGTTTTTGTCGAGAATACGTTTTTGTGTGATGTAGTCGGCTTTAGTGCCTTCAAGCGACACCCTGACTTCGAATCGGCCCATGATTTTGCCAAACTGGTCGGTGCCAGAATTGAAATTGCAGGCCTGGGCCAAATCAGAGAGAGCCTGTTGGGCGGTGCAGGCAGCCCACACCTTGTCGCCACAGCGATTGTGGAACATGGTTACGATTTCCTGAAGTTGCAGGAGCAGGTCGCCCTGAACACCGACGAACTGGCTGACCTCATCGACGAGGAAGAGCAAGCGGAAATCATCGTTTTTGTTTTTGAGATAGTCGCAAAGGTCATCGGCGAACGATTCAACGCTGATATTGGTGGCATCATTTAGGATGAGGTCGCGCTGGACAGAGAAATCGGGGTCGATTTCCTTTGCCTTGCGAAGCACAAGGTCGAGGCGGTTTGTAGCCAACCGATAGGATTGCTCGTCCCAGTCGAAGCCTTCGGTTTTCAGCAGGTCCTTGAATTGCTGTAGCTTGCCTTGCTGAGCCAGATTCTTTTCGAGATGCAAGGCAAGCGATATGTTGTATCCATTAAAACCACAGTGCTTGTTGAAACGGTTCCAGAAAGCGTCGAGGAATGTGTTGCTGCGGTTGACACGGATATTGTTGACGGTGCCAATGTTGAACAGGATGACCTCGACTTCGGCTTTTTTCAGCCAATTCATCAGGTCGATGACTTGGAAAGGCTGTATTTCGAGGTTAGATTGAATGGGGTCAGCCTCCTTGACGGCGGTCAGCAGGCGATTCATGGCGGCTTCGCTAAACCTCTTGTCAAGACAGTAGTTGAGGTATTTCAGGAAATGAGACTTACCCGAACCGAAATAACCGTCAATCCAAATGCCGTCGTGACTCTTGTCGCGGTTTCTGATGGCCACCAGAATGTTGTATAGGCCTTGTATGATTTCATCGGTGAAGACATACTCTTCGATTTCGGTTTTGATGGTTTTCTCATCGAAGCCGTCGGCGGAGACTGCGGGATTAAGAGATCTGTCGATTTGCCATTTGTATAACTCGAACTGTTTCATTATGCTGAGGTGTTTTTTTAATTCAATAGTTTAATGGTTCTATAAGGATTGGTCTCGGCAAAGCGGTTGAAGAGGCCAAACTGCTTGTCGCTGCAATTGCCTGGATAGAACATGATGATTTTGTAGGCGTCGGGGTCGTTGAACTTTTCGTAGCAGTCGAAGAAGACATGGGCACGAAGATAAGGAAACATGTTGCCGATGCCAGTGAGGAAGACGAAAGGACGGCGCTTTGCATCATTCTTTGCCTTGTGTTCCATGATGCGGTTGTGGATGAACTGATAATACTCGTCGCTGCCAGCTTCTTGCATTAGGCTTTGGGTAACGATGTTAGGCTCTGTAAGGTCTTGTTTAAGCAGATCTTCGAGATAAGGAGGCTCGTTGGCACCAAGGCGAATGGATTTCAGATAGTCGCAGAATAAGTCGAAGAGATTCAGGATGAGGATGTCGAGGTGCTCAGACGGACGGTAAAGGTTTTCCTGATACTGTTTCAGCTGGGTATATATCTCGGCTTCCTGTTGAGGCTCATACTGAAAGACATAATAGTTGTAGAACAAGTTGATAGTTGTGTTCTGGAAATCCTTGTCCTTCAGTTTCTCGTAAAGCTGTTCGATAGTCATAGGTGTCATAACAGAGCAGATTTGATTTGTTCAATTTCGTATGTCTGAAGCAAGCAGGCCTCGAGGAACCAATCTTCGCCGTGGTTGAGGTAGTAGGCGTAGGCTTGAGGCTGTGCTTTGAGAGGCTTGAGCTGGGCATTGAAGAGATCCAACATTCCAACCTGTCGCAAGATGGTGAGAAAAGATTTTGCAACGGTGTCTTTAGTGTTGTCAGTCCAACTATCAACAAAAGCATCGTTGACGGCAATCTCGGAAAATGCCATCATCAAATCTGGTTTGGCGAGTGTTTGTACCACGGAATTCCATTTACGCAAGACGGCCTTGATGTGAAAATCGAATGCGATGCGGTAAGTTTTGAGGATGACATAAAGGAGGGCGATGCGTTTCGCTTGCTCGTCGAGTGTCAGATACCAAGTCCAGAAATCACGTGGCATGGCATCGACGCGCCGTTTGTATTCTGCGATGACGCGTTGGCGTGATTTGTGCGAATTGATATGAAGTGTATCGTTGTTCTCGATTTCGTGTTTGATTAGAGCGTCCCTGTCGTCGGACAATAATATGGGTAACATGAGATTAAACTCGTTGAACTGCAATCCGCAGGCTGTAAGGGAAGCACTATATGGACTGAGATTTGGCATCTTCTTGAGGAATTTTGCTTATAAAAAGGCAAAAATACGTTTTTTTTTGAAATACACCTACAATAATATAATCACACTTCCTTCCCCAAAATCGGCTCAACCTGTCCGGCATAGTAGAACGGTACGTTGACTAATCGGAAATGCTTGCCGTTGGGTGTCGTCACATCGTCGACGGAATAGGGCTTCGACCAAAACCTGATGGCCAAACCGTGGTTGGTGGCATCCATGAATTGATGCAGTGAACGCAAGCGTGCATTGTGCCCCGATTTGACCTCGATGGGAATCTGCAGGCCTTGGAAAGGGTAAAGGAAATCCACTTCGGCATCGGAACCGTGCTTGTCGTTGCGCCAGTAACTGCGTTTTGCCAAAATGTTGTCATTTAATGCGATAAGCTCCTGCCCTACAATATGTTCTGCAATTCTGCCGCGCCAAACATCGTTGATGTCGGGCGTGGAAAACACATCCTGCTGCAAACCGACGGCGAAATTCACCAGACCAGTGTCTAACCACAGCAGTTTCGGTTTTCTGCGCTGGTTGGGCAAAACGGGCGACTGCACTTCGCCGGTCGGGTAAACCAGTTCCATCAGCATGGCTTTCGAGAGGGTCTGGAAAGCCTCGCTGATTTCACGCGAGCGGTAATTGGTGTTGGCAAATCCTTCAAACACAATGGCTTCGGCGGCTTGTGTCCAGCCGACTTCCAAAATGGTGCGGATTACCTTTATTAATGCGGTGCTGCTGCTGTATTTTTCCACGTCGTCCTTGTAGGTCTGCAAAAGCGAGGTGTAGATGCTACTCACCGAAAGCACATCCCTTTTCTTGGCGTATTGCACGATGGCCGCTGGCATTCCGCCGACTAAGGTGTATTCGCGGAACTGCCGCATCACTCTTTCGTGAATGGCGGGGATGACATTGAGGTTGCAAACGTTTTCGGCATCGAAATCATCGCCTGTGCCGTTTTGAAACTCGGTGAACGAGCAGGGACGCAAGGCCATGAACTCGACACGCCCGACTGGGAACGAGATTTTCCGCAAGTCCATGACGGTTTCCAACAGCGAACCAGCCGCAATCACATGGATGTGGTTGGCCTCTTCGTAGAAATAACGCAGCATGGCCACGGCACGTCTCGAATTTTGGATCTCGTCGATGAAAAGCAAGGTCGAGCCGTTGCGTTGCTGTTGCCGTTTGTGCATGAAAATGGCTTGGATGAGCAGATTCACATCGTTGTTGGCCTCGAAAAGTGTGCAATCGTCTTCTTTTTCAAGGTTCAGATGCAGGAAAATGTCGTATTCTTTGGCAAATTCTTTCACCAAAGTTGTCTTCCCGACTTGCCTTGCTCCACGCAACACCAAAGGCTTCCTTGTTTCGCTGAATCTCCATGCGCGTAGCTTGTTTAGCGTATTTCTTTGAATAACTTCCATTATATCAATAATTTATTTAAAAGATATTCCTTTATTTACCCTGCAAAAATACAACTTTTTTGTAATAAAGTAACGGTATAATTTGATTTTTTTTGTAATAAAGTAACGGTATAATTTTGGAAATCTTGTAACAAAGTAACGGTATAATTTGGATTTTTCTGTAACAAAGTAACGGTATAATTTAAGTAGGTGATCAAAATTAGTTTACATATTGAAAACGAGGCATCGAGGTCGCGGGAATGCGAGATTACGAGGCATTCCGGCATCCCGAAGCCTCGCAGTCTCGAAATCCCGTGTCCTTTATAATGTAGTTTAATTTTGAATAGTTACTTAACTAAACTATAGCCAATCTTTTTTCTTCTTTTCTCCTCTCCGATTCCCCCTAATCGGTGTTCATCGGGCTCCGCATCTTCGATGCTCTTGTGGCAAAACCAAACATATTGTGTGTTCCGATTCCACTTCTTAACCACGATTATTTTTTTTGACCGCGAATTTAGCAAATTCAGCGAATAGGAATCCGCTACGCGTATTCCTATTAAAAATCGGCCAAGTCTAATTCGCAGTTGCAAATTTATCATTAAAAGTGTAATTTTGCTGTCGGAATCAACTTAATTGGAAATTGGCTGATTATTAGAAACACATCAAATCTAAATTTTAATAACGGATCTGGAAAAAGATTTTGAATCTGATCTTCTTTAATCACAAAATGCTGAATAAATCTCTAAACAATATGAATAACAGATTTTTACACATGATTCTAAGCATCGTTCTTTTGCTTGGAATCAGTAGTTGCGGCTCAAAAAATGCCAAAACAGAAGAGAAAAACTACAAAATCGTTGATGGAACCATCGTTTTCGATGAACCGCAACGCAAGGACGGACAAAAAAGCGTGTTGCAGTTTGCCGTCGACCCGATTGAAAACGTGCGCATCGGCTTCATAGGCCTTGGCATGAGAGGTCCTGATGCCGTCAACCGCATGACTTGCATTGACGGCGTCAGTGTGGTTGCCTTGTGCGATTTGGAGCCAAACCGCGTGGAGAAAGTGCAACTGGAAATCCTTGAAGCTAAAGGGCTTCCTCGCGCAGCAGCCTATAGCGGCGAAGACGGTTGGAAAGCTCTTTGCGAGCGCGACGACATCGATTTGGTGTATATTTGCACCAACTGGCAAACCCACGTCCCGATGGCCGTTTACGCCATGCAGCACGGCAAGCATGTTGCCGTTGAAGTGCCCGCCGCCACATCATTGGAAGAATGCTGGCAACTTGTCGATGTGGCTGAACAGACACAGCGCCACTGCATGATGCTCGAAAACTGCTGTTACGATTTCTTTGAAATGACAGCCCTCAACATGGCACAACAAGGTCTGTTTGGCGAAATCATACACGGCGAAGGCGCCTATATCCACAATCTTGAACCGTATTGGCCATATTATTACAACAACTGGCGTCTCGATTTCAATCAAAAGCACAGTGGCGACGTCTACCCTACCCACGGCTTAGGTCCTCTTTGCCAAGTGTTTAACATTCACCGTGGCGACCGCATGAAGACTTTGGTCTCGATGACAACGCCATCCATCAACGGCAAGAAAATCGCCCGCGAAATGATGAAAACCAACGATTTTGCCAACGGCGACATGACAACCACCATGATTCAGACCGAACAAGGAAAAACCATGCTTATCGAGCATGACGTTTACACCAACCGTCCTTACAACCGTTTGTATCAACTGACTGGAACCGAAGGATTTGCCAACAAATATCCGAGCGAAGGTTTTACCGTTTTGGAAAAGAATCTGCCCGATTATCTTCTTCCTGAAGATCATGAAGCCCTCGACCCTCATGATTTTGTGCCCGAATCCATCGAGACCATTCTTCTTGATGCCTACAAACATCCTATTGCCAAGGAAATCGAAGAAAAGGCAAAGGAAGTCGGCGGTCATGGCGGCATGGATTTCATCATGGACTACCGTCTGATTTACTGTCTCCACAATGGTTTGCCGTTAGATGAAGATGTGTATGATGCCGCCGAGTGGTCCTGCTTAGGCGAGCTTACCGCAGCCTCAATCGAAAATGGAGGGATGCCAGTAGCCATGCCCGATTTCACGCGCGGCGACTGGAACAAAGTGCATGGATTTAAACATGCCGTAAAATAAAAGCGGAAATTAATAAACAACAATAAATCAAAAGGGCTGAACCAAACGTGGTTCAGCCCTTTTTGATTCGTTCGTATTGTTCCTGATTTATCAATCACTTATAATAAACTGAATTACAACATAATACAAAAACTCAAATTCAAGTCATTATTGCAAGAGAGCCAATAGTGCTTCAATATCCAAGTCCTCGCCTTTTACAACACATTGCGCCTGCTCATAGAACGGCATCCTTGAACCATAATGCTTCCCGACAAATGCCGCCAATTCGGTTTCGGTCTTGCCTGCCGCCAAAGGACGTTTTTTCTTTGAAAGCCTAATGCGGTTGACAGCCGTCTGCGGACTGATTTTCAAAAAAACAGTCGTTCCATGCTCATTCATCCAAGCCATATTGTCATTGAAACATGGCGTTCCGCCACCTGTTGAGATGACGGCATTTTCAAGATTTTCAGTACTTTGCAAAATCTTCGACTCCAATTTTCGGAACAAGGCTTCATCGTATTTGTGAAAAAAATCATCGACGGAGATATGATATTTTTCCTCAAACAGGGCATCGGTGTCGTAATGCTCCCAACCCAAGCGATGCGCCAAGCGTTTGGCAGCGGTCGTCTTGCCCGCGCCCATGTAGCCGACTAAATAAATACGGTTCATTGCGCTTCCGTAATCATCTTATACTGACACAATTGCAGTTTTCCATCGCCATCGCGGAGGTGCATTCCGTTGCCTTGGCAATAACGCCAGACCTTGCATTTGGCGCACTCGTCTTTCTTCATCCAAGAGCGGTCGCGGTAAGGTTGGAAACGGTTTTTCCAAACTTCCCAAAACGAGTCCTTGTAAATGTTGCCCTGATGATAGTCATTGCGGATGCTCAGGCAGCCCGAAATGGAGCCATCGGCCAAAACCGAAGCAATGTTGACGCCGGCACTGCACGAAAAATAATGGCTCCTCACCTGCCCTTCGTAACGACCCAGATAGCCATCGCAACCATAGTCGGTCGTGATTTTGCCTTGCAGCCTCGTCTGCTTGATGAACTCCATCATGTAGACAAACTGCTCGTTCGACAATTTCAAATCAGGCTCATTGGCGGCGCGGCCAAAGGGAAAAACGGTGAAAAGCCGCCATTTCGGAATACCCAAACCTATCAGATAATCACGGAATTGCGGCAGATATTTAATGGTGCGCTGATTGACGCAGGTAATCACATCCCAAGTCAGTTCGGGATGCTGTTTCATGGCCTCGACAGCCGTCAAAACACGCTTGAAACTTTCAGGATTGCCACGCATCCAGTTATGGTCATCTTCAAAACCATCGAAACTGACGGCAATGGAACGCAGCCCGTTGGCGGTCAGTTCGTTGAGTTTCTCGGCTGTCAGGAACATGCCGTTTGTCACCATGCCCCAGATAAAACCACGTTTCGTGATTTCGGCACCGCAATGCGCCAAATCCTTGCGCATCAGCGGTTCGCCGCCCGTGGTGATGACCATGATTTTGCCAGGATCCTGTTTCGTTTTGATTTCATCGAGCACTTTCAGGAAATCATTGAGGGGCATGTCGGCCTGTTCGGAAAGTGTACGGCAATCGCTGCCGCAGTGACGGCAATTCAGATTGCAGCGCAAGGTACATTCCCAAAACAGTTGGTGAAGTTCGTGATCCTCAATGCGTTGCTTCAACACAGCATGATTGAGTTCCAACGAAACCTTCTGCAAAAACGAGTATTCGCGGCTCATTCCTTGTCCAAATCTTCCAGTTGCTTCTGGATTTCGGCAGCTTCGGTCTTGAGGCGATTCGTCTCATTGCGGTAGCGTTCCATCACTTCCGGCGAGCCATAAATGCAAGCGCCTTCGCGGCGTTGAAGAATGTTGGAAATAGAATCCAACTGCTGTTGCAATTGCTGCTTACGAGCCTTTTTATCAGGATTTCTCATCTCGTTGATACGTTGTTCAATTCCGTCTAAACGAGCATTCATTTCATTGATTTCTTTCTGATTGGCGACAGGAGCTTCCACTTCAGGACTGCCATATAGTGTCTCAAATTTGTTACCCTTTGAGGAGTTCTTATTACCAACGCAGGCGACTAAAAAAGCGAGGCCCGACAAAAGGCTAATCCAAACGATTCGTACGACTTTTTTCATGATAGGATATGTTATAACGCGGCAAAGATAATATTTTTACCGTTACATAACCAATGATTTTTATACGCTGCATTTGATTTATTGGAAACTGCACTCATAAGCCAATGACAATCTCAATCGCACAAAACATGCTGCAAGTGGTCAATTTCGGTTTCCGTCAGGCCATGATTAAGCATAAACCTACGGACCGAAGCCTCCAGGTCAATTGTCGGCAACAGACTTTCATCATCAATACCGCAATAATACATCAAAGCATCGTCAAGGCGAAGGCTGACGATGATATTATAGAAAGTCGGATTATTATACTGGTTATAATTGTAATAGTTTTCGTAAGTCAGCATGTAATCATCTACAATTTCAGCATAACTCGCCCCACAAATGGCTTCCAAAACAGCGCAAGCGTATCCTGTTCTGTCTTTTCCTTCAAGACAATGCACCACATACGGACCTGGTTTTTCACACATTTCAACCATGCCTTTCAGCATCTTGGCATCCGTTTCATCAGATCTGTAGTTCGCATTTATCATGCAAGGCACCACGCGACCCGATTCATAAAGCCAGCGTGAGTATTCCGGCATACCGTCAACCAAAAATTGAAGACTCTCATCATCATCGGCCAAGTCCAGCACACAGCCGACACCTTTTTCCTGAAGAAATGACGACACGTAAAAAGCCCTGTTGTTTAAATCATCAAACGGAGATGCCGTTCGGAAAAGGCGGCCTTCAGCAATCCTACCGAATTTTACTTCCCTTGCATTCGCAAACCGAACAGCGTCATTCTGATAATCAGCAATGTCATTTGAATAACTTACACCCATAGCCTGCTGAATATCAATAGCACCACCCTTTTCAAACATGCTGAAAGAGAGTTTTGCTCCCGCAACAATTCCAAGATTATCAGGTACAGGGGAGAAAGATGACGCAATAAAGACATTCGGATAATCATTGTAACTGACAGCCTGAATACCTCCAAAACCACAATAATAACCATCATAATACGGAAGGCTAAACACCGTATCGCTACTCGTCATCTGTAAGACATCACCCAATTCAAAACCAGCATCTGCCATTTCTTTTGGTGCAAGTTTCAGCAGAGCATTTCCAAAGTCATCAAAACCAATGACTTCCGTATCAAGGACGATTGGCTTATCGGTCTTATGACACGCCGAAAAGCTAATTCCAAAGACAATAAAAACTGACAAAACAACACAGACATTTTTCATTTTTTCCAGCATTTCTTTCATGATAATTATAACTTTAAATGATTAGCATTTGCAAATATGCAAAAAAACAAGATTGCCATTAAAAAAAAATGGGGAAAAGCTACCCATTCATTTTTCCCCCAATCTCTCCTGCAAAGCCAGCATCTCGTCACGCCACTTGGCGGCATTGAGGAAATCCATCTCCTTGACGGCTTTCTCCATGTTTTTCTTGGCTTCCTGCAAGGCCCGCTGCAATTCTTTTTCGGTCTTGTAGACTTGCGCTTCGGCAGCCTTCGTATCACCTTCTTTCTGAACGTATGTTCCTGTCGAAACCGTTCCGCCTTTCAACGTGCCCAACGAATTGTCGATAGCCTTGATAATGGTCTTCGGAACAATGCCATGCGCCTCATTGTAAGCGATTTGCTTAGAGCGGCGACGCGCCGTTTCATCGATAGTCTTTTGCATCGATTCGGTGATGGTATCTGCATACATGATGACCTTGCTCTCGGCATTACGTGCGGCTCGGCCCGCCGTCTGTGTCAACGAACGTTCCGAACGCAGGAAACCTTCCTTATCAGCATCAAGAATGGCGACCAGACTCACTTCCGGCAAATCCAAACCTTCGCGCAAAAGGTTGACCCCCACCAAGACATCGAAATCGCCCATGCGCAAGCCTTGCAGAATCTCAACACGTTCCATGGTATCGACATCGGAATGGATGTATCTCGTCTTGATTTTCAAGTTGTTGAGATAAGTATTCAGTTCCTCGGCCATGCGTTTCGTCAAGGTCGTGACCAATACGCGCTGGTTCTTTTCTATCACTTTATGGATTTCGTCAATCAAGTCATCCACCTGATTCAGGCTTGGCCTCACCTCAATCACAGGGTCGAGCAAGCCTGTCGGACGAATCAACTGCTCCACATAAACGCCTTCGCTCTGCTGTAACTCGAAATCGGCAGGCGTAGCACTGACATAAATCGTCTGTCCCGTCAAGGCCTGATATTCATCAAATTGCAAAGGACGGTTATCCAAAGCGGCAGGCAAACGGAAACCATATTCCACCAAAGTCTGCTTGCGTGAACGGTCACCGCCGTGCATACCGCGAATTTGCGGCACCGTGACGTGGCTTTCGTCAATGACCGTTATGAAATCCTCGGGGAAGAAATCCAACAGACAGAAAGGTCTTGTGCCCGGACTGCGGCCATCGAAATAACGCGAATAGTTCTCAATGCCAGAGCAATAGCCCAATTCGCGCATCATCTCCAAATCGTAATTCACGCGGTCTTCAAGACGTTTTGCTTCCAAACCTTTTCCGATTTCGCGGAAATATTCGGTCTGCTTAAACATATCGTCCTGAATCTCACGCATGGCTTTCTGCATTTTTTCCTGAGAAGTGACGAAAATGTTTGCCGGGAAAATTGTAATCTGCGAAAACGACTCAATGCGTCGGCCCGTAATCGGATCAAAACTCTCCAACGAATCGATTTCATCATCCCAAAACACAATGCGATAGCCATAGTCGGCGTAGGCCGGAAACACGTCCAAGGTCTCCCCTTTCACACGGAAACGCCCTTGCACGAAATTGATTTCATCGCGACTATATAATGCATTCACCAAAGCCTTCGAAACCTCATCGCGGGTTTTCTTGGCACCTTGCTCAAGATAGATGATGTTTTCCCCGAAATCATCAGGATTACCGATACCATAAAGGCATGACACAGAGGAGACTACGATAATATCCCTTCTACCCGAAAGCAATGCCGTCGTGGTAGCGAGACGCATCTTATCGATTTCCATATTGATGGCCAAATCCTTCTCAATGTAGGTATTCGTGGCGGGAATGAAAGCCTCCGGCTGATAATAATCGTAATACGAGACGAAATACTGCACCGCATTTTCGGGGAAAAACTGCTTGAACTCGCCATACAACTGCGCCGCCAGCGTCTTATTGTGGCTGAGAATCAATGCCGGACGGTTCAATTCCGCCAAAACGTTGGCAATGGTAAAAGTTTTGCCAGAACCCGTCACGCCGAGCAAAGTCTGGGCACGGTCGCCACGGTTCAACCCTTCCACCAGTTGGCGGATGGCTTCAGGCTGGTCGCCAGTCGGCTTGAAATCAGATACAAGTTTAAAGTTCATTTTTCTAAACCGCAAATTACACAGATGACGCAGATTTTTTTTGACGCAAGCGTCATAATTAACACAGATGAATTAACATACACATAAGTATGAATTTCAAAGATTTAACTCTCAGAATTTTTTCTCAACTTACTCTGAAAATTCTACGCATTTACTATCACCCCGCAACGGCAATCAGCTTGATTTCAAAAATCAGGGTCGAATTGCCTGGAATGTCATCGGCATTACGGCTGCCATAGCCTTGTTCGGCAGGGATATAGACTATCCAGCGGTCGCCGACATGCATGTTCATCAAGGCAATCTGAAAGCCATTGATGAGTTCATAAACGCGGAAAGTCTCCGGATAATCGCGCTCAAAGGCATCGTCAAACACATGGCCGTCAATCAGCGAGCCTTTGTAGCGGCAAGTGACAATGCTCTCGTATTTCACCTTGATTCTGCTACGCGCATCGCCCGACTCCAACACTTTGTATAATACGCCGTTAGCCAGTTCGTTGATGCCTTCTTCTTTCCGCAAATCAGCCAAAAACTGTTCGTTCTTTTCCTTATATGCTTCCTTTTTGTTCATAGTTTAAAATTTTGAAAGCCAATAGACTTAAAGAATGCCCTGTGGACATTCCGAATATTTAAAAAACCTATGATAACACTCTATAAATCCGCAATTTCCTCAGCGGTAAGACCAGTGTATTGCATAATCATATCAACAGCCATACCATTTGATTTCATCAGACGAGCCATTTTGAACATGTCTTCGAGGTGTTGTTCTTGACGGCCCTTTGCCTCGCCTTCAGCCAAGCCCTCCGCTTTTCCTTCGGCTCTGCCTTCCGCTCTGCCCTCTGCTCTTCCTTCAGCTCTGCCTTCAGCCCTACCTTCAGCCCTACCTTCAGCTCTACCTTCAGCTCTACCTTCTTTCATAGCCGTGCTTATCACATCATTTTGAATCATTACAGCATTAATGTGTTCATCGTAAGCCAATTTTTCGCTGCGTGTCATCGACATGTATTCCAGCTTACGCTTTGCCTCCTGCAAGCCTGGAGCTGTTGTATTTTCAGCAATTTCACCATCCTTGAGATATTTTATCCATTCCTCCAAATGCGTTTCAGCCAGTTTGTTGAACGCATTAACACGAATCAGATAATACTCGGGGAAAACTTCTTCTGGTGCTTTCATGTGAATGGCATCTTTCTCTTTGGCCGTTATCTGCAACGTGTCATTTTTAGTCAGACCTTTAAACACAGTCTGACCATGATAGACATAATCTTCACCCTTGCCAAGGTCAAAATAAAGAATGCTGATGGAATAAACCTTTTTTACCTGGTCATACTTATTTCCGAGCTGAATATGCTCAGTGATTGTCTTTGCCACGCCATAAAGAATACGTTCCAAGTAATAAAGTTCGCGTGTCAGTTGAATTTCAACAAGGATGATTTCATCCTTGCTGTTTTTCGCTTTTATGTCAACACGATTGAACTTATCGGAAGGATCATCCTGATTGCTTTCGCTTTCCAGAAGTTCGATGATATGCACCGGTTCGTCCAACAGTACTGTAACCAGACCTTCCAAAATGCAGAAATTCGACTTATCGCGCAGAATTTTCTTTGCTGCCCAATCGAAACGTATATATTTGTCGTTTGCCATGATAGATTGTTTTGGCTGCAAATATAACAATAATTTGAAACACTTTGAAACGGTTTTGACTTAATTGGAAACTTTTAAGTAGGTGAGCAAAATTAGTTTACATATTAGTTCGGTGCTTCGCCCTTCGACAAGCTCATGGAGCGAAGCTCAGCAACCTGATTTACAGTTCATTGAGCCTGTCGAAATAAAAAGATACTTTTGCAGTTTAATTATGGATAGTTACAATAAAGATGCACAGATGTGCGCATTCACCTTGCAAAAAATGATGGCAAAATCAAGTCAAATTCTTCAAATAAAAAACCAGCTGAATAGATTTTTTCATCAAAAAGCCCTCACATTTCATCATTTTCACTTACCTTTGCCGAAAAATAGACGAAACATGGAAAACGGCAAGGAAAAGACACGGCGCTACATCAACCCACTCACCGATTTCGGCTTCAAGAAGGTATTCGGCGACGAGGAAATCATGCGCGAGTTCCTCAACGACTTGATTGAGCCTAAATCGCCCATCATTCAGGTCACTTTCATCGACAAGGAGATGCAGCCCGAAACGAAATACGAGCGCGGCGTGATTTACGACATGAGATGCAAATTAGGTTCTGGTGAAGAAATCATCGTGGAAATGCAGAACCGTGGTCAGGACTATTTCACCGACCGCATCAACTATTACTTGGCACGCGCCATCGCAACGCAAGGCGAAAAAGGCAACTACGACTGGAAGTTCAACTTGCATCCGGTCTATGGCATTTTCTTCATGAATTTCTATCGCGACGAGAAGCAGCCGAAGCAAATCAGCCACTTCGCCATCGAGGAAACCGAAACGCATCAGCGTTTTTCCGACAAGATGCAGTTCTGGCTCATCGAGCTGCCCGATTTTAAGAAAATGAAAGAGAAAAGCTGCAAGAGCTTCAAGGATTACTGGCTATATATCATTACACACATGGAAACGATGAAAACACAGATACCATTTCAGGAGCAGAAACCGATTTTTCACAAATTGGAAAACATTGCCGACATGGCAGCCCTCACGCCAGAGGAACGCGACTTCTACCAAATCAGCCTTGATTCCTTCCGAACCAACATGGCCGTGATGGAACACGAGCGGAATGAAGGACGTGCTGAGGGTCGCGCTGAAGGACATGCCGAAGGCTTAGCCGAAGGTTTAGCCACTGGTCACGCCAAAGGATTAGCCGAAGGATTGGCCGAAGGCGAAAAAGCAAAAGCCATTGCCATTGCCGCCAACCTAAAGCAGATGGGTGTGTCTACCGAAACCATCATGCAGGCAACAGGATTAGATGCAAAGGAAATCGAAGAACTGTAGGGACAGCGTCATTTCACACTGCCCCTACAGTCTTGTTTCATTTTTTACACTTCCTACTTCTCCACCAATTGTCCCGATGAGGCATCCTTGAAGTTACATTCCGCAAACACTTTCTTCATGTCCTCAATCTGCTTCTTGCACGATTTCGATATGCTGATGGTTTTCCTTGCCTTTGCAAGTAAATCCACAGATGTCACTTTCACTTTTTCAGCGTTATTCTCTATCATTTTAACGAAACCATCTTCCAAAGTCTCATTGACAACCGACTCAATATCAGCACCATTGAATCCTTCAGTGGCTTTTATCAGTTCATCAGTTTCATTTATCCGAATCGTTTCAAGGCCTCTCTTTTTCAAATGCACTTCAAAAATGGCTTTGCGTTCCCCATTGCTTGGAAGATTGACGCAGAAAATCTCATCGAAACGGCCCTTGCGCTTCAGCTCGGGCGGCAGGTTGTCGGCGTTGTTGGCCGTGGCAATGACATACACGCTGCTTGTTTTGTCCTGCATCCACGAAAGGAAATAGCCGAACATGCGCGTCATCACATCGCTGCGACCGCCGATGCCCGAAAAAGCCTTTTCGATTTCGTCAATCCAAAGGATGCAAGGCGCAGCGGCCTCGGCAATCTGAATGGCGCGGCGCAAGTTGCCTTCGCTTTCGCCCACATATTTTCCCATCATGCCGCCCATGTCCATTTTCAGCAAAGGCACTTTGAACAAGGCTGCCGATGCCTTGGCACACAGCGACTTGCCGCAACCCGGCATACCGACAATGAAAACTCCTTTCGGAATGGTCACCTTTTGTTTGAGAGCCTTGTCGATGTGCTGAATCACCTTGGCTTTCTTGCTCAGATAATTTTTCAGAGCCTGCATACCGCCGATGCTGTCGATGTTTTCGGGCGTGTCAATCAGTTCAAGCAAGCCCGATTTCTTAACCATCTGTTTCTTGTGCTGGAGAATCATGGTCTGGTCTTCGGCGGTCAGCGTGCCGTTGCTGCTCATGGCCATGTCGAGCATACGGTCGATTTCGTAGCGCGTGAGGCCTTTCAGCGATGGCATGAGTTTGTCGGTGTCTTCCTCGTTGTAGTTTTCAAATTCATTGATCTTGACATGCCATTGGATTAGGCCTTTTATTTCATCTTCTTCGGGGAAAGGAATTTCGAGATAGGAAGCGTATTTTTCCAATTCCAAAGGAAGGCGGATGCAAGGCGAAACGATGATTACCGTAGTGCTGAAGCTGCGGTCGTAAAGCCGGCGTTGGGCAATGAGCTGAAGCAACGACTTTATCTTGGTTTTTGCAGGGTCCAAACAGCCCGAATCTCCGGCAGAAACATTTATGTAGTCTTGCACATCTTTCAAAACCAGGTATTTGTCTTGTGGATTAAGCGGCTCCGCTTCATAGTTGTTGAGCAGAAAAACTTCAAGCGGTTCCTCGTTGCCTTTCATTCGGTTTTTTGCCTCTTTGGTGCAGAAATCGGTGGTGCCGGTGGCCGGATTCCATTCGTAAACGTTTTTCGTTCCCAACACGGCTCTGAGGATTTCATCAACGCGGGCAAAGTCGTAATCCTGTATGCAGATGATAGGCGTGTTTACATCTATCAGCTTCTGGAAATTTGATATTATCTTTGAATTCATTGTGTAAGTATTTCGTATGAATAGGTGTCACCACATGTCTCCATTGCAAATAGAAATATTTGAATGAAAGCTTTTTCATCTATTATTTTAGGGAATAGACATGAGAAACCATTATTCGCAAACACATTAACATCTTGATCAGAATACTTGTATCTTAAATAACCCAATTTTCCTTGTAGCTCACCATAATAGCTTTTCCTTCCCAAAAAAAACTCCTCAAACAAACATTTTAAAAAAGAATGCAATTTTTGACATAACTTATTTTCTTTGAAATAATATTCATACATATTATTGACATAAGAAAACAACGATAGTATTTTGGTTACAGTTAGATCCTTGTCTTTACAACATTCTTTTGCAATATCAACATATTTTTCAAATAGTCTATTCTGCGCATCATTACCATAAAAATCAATATGACATAAGTTTTCAATATCATATTTTTTTACACTATTATTCAAACATTCAGTAAATTTTGGATACAAAGATTTCTCTGGGTTGATATTATCTCGAACACCAAAGAAATTTTCAACTTTACGTTTATACCATTCTTGCCGACATTTTTCCGCTAATTCTTTGTTGCCAAGTTTCAAGTACTGCCAATATAGTGATTCATTATACTCAATTTTGTCAGCCTCATCAACCATTCCTTCAATACTTTTAAAAACGTCAAGCCATTCTTGAGGCGAAAAAAGACCTTTTGAACCAGGTGTTTCATACAAAGTTTTAACCGTCATAAAATCAGCACCTTCTAACAGCAATTCAGCCGATTCTTTGTCGCCCATTTGAGCAGCTTCCGTCAAAAATTGTTTCGTTCTATTCAAATCACCCACGCTTTTATAGGCTGTTGACAAATCTCTTAAAAACTCACATTTTCCAGAATGGTCTACATTCTTTTCAAATTTTTCCAACAAATTCAGCCAGTCGTTTGGAGAGTTCAAGGCGTTTACTTCCATTCCGAAATTAGATTGAGTCATGTTCTGCAATTCTTTTTCTGCATCCTTTGAGCTTAATGCAATTGCCGAAAATAAAGACCTAATCTTTTTGATGGGCATGTCTTGTTCCCCATACAAAACAGCAAGTTCAAACAAGCAATTTGCCAGATCATTGTGTTCCAAGCCAACTTTGAAATCTTCAAATCGTTCAATCCAAAAATCAGCCGTTTTTTCGCCCTTAAATGTGCTATAGAAGTTGTAAACAATTGCATAACTTTTGCTTTCACAGCAACGATTAAAAACCCTATCGAAGTTCTTTTCCATTTTTTTGTCATGAAAGAAACCGGCAAGGCTGTAATCGTCCTTAACTTTTTCAATGTCAGGCTCATTGGCAAAAAAAAGCTTAATGAAACCAAGATAATCATTACCTGATAGCGATTTCATCTTTCCTTGATACCGTAAGACTCCTTCTGCCAATTCATTCTGTCCTTGCTGTTTCAGCCAACGGGACAAACGCTTGTCTTCAACGGCAGTTTTCAGGTCGTCAACCGAAAAATTCCTTTTCAACGATTCAAGCGTTGAGTGTTCCTCACCACCCGACTTGATACGGATTCGCACCGGCTTTGCTTTAGGCTCTAATTTCATACGGCAAACATTATTGTTGCAACTTTGTGCGAAGCCAATTGCCAACCTTACGGCCATTTTCCCTGACCGCATCAATCACTCTTCTTGCAGCTTGTTTGGCCACATGAGCCACCAAGCCAATGCCTTTCTTCACCACTTCCTTCACTTTTGGAGCGACACGGACAGCCACTTGCTTGAGAATGGGTTTGGCCAGCTGAGCAACCTCCGCCAAAGGAGGGAATGCCACCGAAACCGCATCGCAGACACGATCAACGATTAATGGCAGGCCTTTTTCGACAGCCACTTCAGCGATAGCCATAGCGCGGGCTGCGGTATTGTCGATAAACGTATCGGTAACATCTTCAATTTGGATGCCGCCATTAGCCACTTGGTAAGCCACCTTAGCCCGTGTCAGCGTGTCATCGGCAATGGTGCTTATCATTTCGGGCGTGTCATTAGGCAATGGCAGAACACCGCTGTCATTTGCCAAGGCAATACCAGCCGCAAACAGCTTTTTCATGGCGGTATCCTTGTCGCCGTTAACTTCGGCATCGAGGAAATCCTGCATGCATTGCATCGGCTGAGAGGCAGACTGTCCATCTTCAAGGCCGACTTCATCAAGGATAGCCGAATGAATGGTTGTATAGGTGGAAATGCCGTCCTTAATCAATTGTGCAGATTGCTGGATAATTATTTCGCGATCCATATTCATTCCTCCGTTTCGATTGATTCAACGCCTTTGTTTACTGCCTTGGAAATTCCCTCAAGCAGAATGCTCTTTTCTTCATCGCTCTTGCCGTCAGCCATGCCGTTGACTTCCATGAGAATCCACTTCTTGGTAGAGTCGCCATTGGCGTGAGCCGCAGCCAAGGATGCCTTTTTCTCTTGGAACTTATCCAACAAGGCAGAAGTCTCTTTGATTGTTTTCCGGCAATTGTCGCTTGCTCCAATCTCGGCACTCACTTGTGCAATAATCTGTTCGACATCCATCTCAGGATGCGCTTCATAGGCTTCCAACAGGGCAGCCATGATTTCATCGTATGATTTTGACATATATTGTAAATTGCTTTCAAATTCAGATTGCAAAAATAAGGGCTTGCAAAATGATTTCCAAGAGATATAGTAAAAAATAGAAAGAAATAGGAGGAAAAAATTCCTGCAAACATGTCGCAAAAGTTATCAACACATCCTGTTGAAAACTTGCGCACGCACGCGAAACATTAATGTAAGGATTTAACTACATTTGCAATTTCTCATTTTCTGCAATGAAATAATTTAAAGTAATAAGTATCAATAAATTAAATCAAGTACTATGAAACAAAAGTTTAAACTTCTTTTTGCGGCACTCATGCTGCTAATGCTGTCAGCCCCTTCCTGGGGACAGAACGTTTGCAAAACGTTGTCATTTCCAGATGACAACAGTGCAAATAACAAAGTTAGTTCGTATACTGAATCTTGGACTGCCATTATTGGCAATGACCAATGGACAATTGCAAATTTCAACAATAACAATTGGAATAGCAGCTGGAGTTTCATTAAAGCCGGCAGGAAAAACAATGCTTCCATAGCATCAATCGCCACCGCTAACACATTCACCGATGCCATTACAAAAGTTGATGTTACAGTCACAAATGTAACGGCAGCAAAAATTAATTCGACAAAACTTGTCATCGCTTCCGACAGTGATTTCACCACTAATGTTGTTGAAATTTCAGGACCCGAAGTTCAGACCGGCGTAATGACATATTCCATCGAAGCACCTGCCGAAAACAAGTACTACAAACTTGTATATGATTGTGCATCAGGCTCTTCAAATGGATTAATCACCATTTCCAAAGTCGAATATTATTCTAATGGCACTACCCCACAACAAACCGTCGCCACACCAACCTTCAATCCTGAAGGCGGCACATTCACCGAAGCTCAGAACGTCAGCATTTCCTGCACAACTAACGGAGCTACCATCTATTATACTACTGACGGCACAACACCTTCGGCAAGCAGTACGGTTTACAGCACATCTATTTCCGTTACCGAAACCACGACCATCAAGACCGTCGCCATGAAGGAAGGGATGAATAACAGTGAAATTGCTGAAGCGACCTATACCATCGAGCAAGCTACAGCATACACTTTCAACAAGATATATGCCCACAATGCCGTTACTTCAACCGACACCTACATGATTGTTGACGTTGCAAGCGGCAAGGCTTTGACCTCGGCAAACGGCTCATCAAATGCGCCAACTGCCGTTGCAGTCACCATAAACAACAACCAAATCACAAGCAGCGACGAAAACTTGTTCTGGAAATTTGAAGCCGTTGAAGGCGGTTATGTCATCTATCCAGCAAGCGGAAATGGCACATGGCTTTATTCGACCGCTACAAATAACGGCGTTCGTATCGGAACCAACGAAGCTAATGTCTGGGCACTTAACATCACCGACGAAACCAACACTAATTACCACGGATTTAAACACATCGGAACATCTCGTTTTTTAGGTGTCTATAACAATCAGGATTGGAGAGCTTACACAACTGTCAATAATAACATTAAAAACACCCAAATTGAAATCTTCGTTTTGGGCGAAGCACCGACACCAGTCTTGAATCCCGAACTCATCGTTTCGGCAACCCAATTGGAAGGCTTCACCTACGAACAAGGCGCAGGTCCTTCAGCGGTGCAGAATTTCACGGTCTCGGGCAACAACCTGACTTCCGACATCGTGATTACCGCCCCTGAAAACTTTGAAATCTGCCTCACTGAAAACGGAACCTATTCCGCAACATTGAATCTGCCGTTTGGCGAAGGCACTGTGGCAAACACGACAATCTATGTCAGACTTGCTGCCGGCCTTTTGAGAAACACCTATTCAGGCAACCTCACAGTTGCTACGACAGGCACTGAAACCCAGAACATAGCCTTGTCGGGCAGCGTAACCATGAGCAATGCCGTGGCGACACCAACCTTCTCGCCTTCCGCCGGCACTTTCATCAGCACACAAAACGTGAGCATTTTGTGCGAAACCGAAGGCGCAACGATTTATTACACCACCAATGGTGAAACGCCTACCACGGAAAGCAGCGTTTACACTACGCCTATTACCGTCAGTGCAACAACCACTATCAAGGCATTGGCTGTGAAGGAAAACTATATTGACAGTGAAATTGCAACAGCAACCTACACCTTCCCGCAATTGATGACTATCGCTGAAGCCCGCGCTTTGAACAGCAACGAAAACGCATTGGTGGAAGGCATTGTGACTTTCATCGACAGCAGAAGCATTTACGTTCAGGATGCAACGGCAGGCATCGTTCTTTACTTAAACAGCAACACCGTTCCTGCTGATTTAGCCATTGGCGATGAAGTGAGAGCTTACGGCAGAAAGACCGTCTACAACGGTTTGGCCGAACTTACCGACATCAATGGTTCAAGCGAAGCTGCTTTCGTCATCATTTCTTCCGACAACGAACTTCCTTTGGCTGCAAAGACCATTGCCGAAATCATTGCTGATTACAATGGCGGCAACATGCTGCAAGCCACGAGAGTAAGCATTGAAAACGCCACTATCGGCAGCATTAACCTGAACAGCAATACGCCGATCACGCAAAATGGCAGCACGATGAACATCTACCGCATTCCTAACGTTGAAGGCATGATTGAAGGCGACTGGGTGAATGTAATCGGCATCATCGGCTGCAACAATGCACCACAGTTGAGAGTCGCTTCAGCCGACGATGTGGAATACACCCACCGACCGACCTTGAGCGTCAATCCAGGCACCGTTTCCGGCATGACCTACGAAGTGGAATATGGTCCATCGGAAATTGCAAACTTCCAATTGTCAGGCAGTTATTTGGTTGACAATGTGTACATTTTCCCATCAGAAAACTTTGAAATTTCAACTACTGGCAGCGATTTGTTCATTCCTGAAAGTCCGACAGCCGTCTTCCCTCCACAATCAGGTCATTTCAGCGGACTGAAGATTTACTGCCGCCTGAAAGCCGGTCTTGAAGCCGGAACTTACAACGAACTTCAGACCATTGTTTCGCGTGATGCCGATACCGTTTTGGTCCGCCTGATTGGTACTGTCACCGAAAATGGCGGCGGTGAAGAAGGCAATTATATCCGCATTGCCGACATTTCTCAACTGACCAACGGCAGCCAAGTCGTCATTGCCGCACGCTACGATGAAAACACGAGCCACTATTACGCCATGCCGAACACGGCAAGCGGCAAGCCAAACGGCGTTGAATTTACAAGCGCAATGTCGGGCAGCGATGAAATCCTTCCTGAAACCATTACCGCTGAAGAAACCAACTATATCTGGACAGTTTCTTTCGACGGCACGAACTACACATTTACCAATGTTGAAGGTGCTTCCATCGGTTACGGCTCAAGCGGCACCGATTTCGTGTCAGGCGGTGAAAAGACAACCTGGACAGTTGCTCCATACACGGCAGATGCAGGAAGCATGGTTCCTTATCACAATGCCTTCAGCATCATCAATGCAACGGCAACCGGCAGAGGCTTTGCCTTGAACAGCCAATATAAGTTTGGTGCCTACGCAACCTCCAATATGACCAGCAGCACCTACAACTTCTGCATCGACCTCTTTGTGAAATCAGGAGGTCCTGTCACACCTGTCGTGGCCACTCCGACCTTCACTCCTGCTGAAGGCACCTATTACGAGGCACAGAATGTTACCATCAACTGCTCGACCGAAGGCGCTACGATTTACTACACCATCGACGGTTCGGAACCTACAACCGAAAGCAGCGTTTACAGCACACCTATCGTGGTAAGCGAATCCACAATCATCAAGGCTATGGCTGTCAAGGCTGACTTTGAAAACAGTGCTGTCGCCACTGCCACCTATAACATTCAGCTTGGCGTTGCCGTCATCTTCGACCAGGATTGGGAAGGCGAAATGAATGGCTGGACATTCGTCGATGTCGAAGGTCCTCTGGCAACTTGGAACATTGCCCAATACAGCGGCAACCATTACGCCAATATCAACGGTTACAACAAGGGGGCCAACATCGACTGGTGCATCTCCCCTGCCTTCAACCTTAACAACTACGAAAATCCGGTTTTGAGTTTCAAGACTGCCAAGAACTACAATGGTCAAGATCTGCAAGTCTATTTCTCCAACGATTACGACGGCATCGATCCTACCACCGCAACCTGGACCGAACTCAGCGCCACACTCTCTGAAGGTTCATTTACATGGGCTGAATCAGGTGATATTGATTTAAGCAACTATAGCGGAATAAGTTGTTACATCGGCTTCAAGTACACCTGCACCGAAGACGAAGCCGCCGCTTGGGAAATCGACGACTGCCTGCTCGTGGGTCAGACTTCAAATCCTGTCGTTGCCGTAACGCCAATGACACTCAACGGATTCAGCTATGTCGAAGGCAACGGCCCATCAGCCGAACAATCCTTCACCATTTCAGGCATGAACCTCAGCAACAACATCATCATCACTGGAGCTGAAAATTACGAAATTTCAACCACTTCAGGTGAAAACTTCAATGCTCAGGAAACCATCGTCCTGACTCCTTCGAATGGCACGATTGAAGAAACGACCGTTTACGTCCGTCTGGAAGCTGGTCTTGAAATTGCAGATTACAACGAAGAAATCAGCATCACTTGTGTTGACATTGACGACATGACTGTTGCCTGCAACGGCAGCGTCACCGAAGAAATCATTGGCGAGGATTACGTCCGCGTCAACGACCTCAGCGTTCTGACCAATGGCAGCCAAGTCATCCTTGCCGCCCGTTACGATGTCAACGTCCTCAACGGCTACTATGTGATGACTGCTGCAACCTCAGGCAAACCTACCGGCGTCGGCAGCACCACCACGATGTCGGGCAGCGATGAAATCCTGTCGAGCGAAATCACGAATGAAGAAGCCGTTTATGCTTGGACAGTTGGTTTCGACGGTTCCACCTACACCTTCACCAATGCCAGCGGCAACATGCTCGGCTACACCTCAGGCACCAATTTCGCCACCAACGGCGACAACACGGCCTGGATGATTGCTCAAGCCACCGCAAGTGATTCGGCAGCTATGGTTCCTGGTTACACTGGTTTCACCATCATCAATCAAAACGTTGACACCCGTGCCGTTGCAATGAATGCATCCTACAACTTCGGCGCCTACTCAACATCGAACATGACAAATGGCAATGGCAGCGATTACAATTTCTACTTAGACATCTTCATCAAGGGTCAAGGTGGCGACCCAACCGTTAGCGCACCTGTCTTCTGCCCTGCTGCCGGTACTTTCTATGAAGCTCAGGATGTCACCATCACCTGTGCTACTCCTGAAGCCGAAATCTTCTACAGCCTTGAGTCTGCAGAAGGTCCTTGGACTGAATACACCGAAGACATTACCGTCGACGAAGACATGACCATTTGGGCCTACGCCGAAAAGGAAGGGTACAACAACAGCGCCGTTGTCAGTGCCGAATACATCATCCGTGACGACGTGGTCATCATCTTCAACCAAGATTGGGAAGACGATTGGAACGGCTGGACACAAGTCAGCATGGAAGGCGAAAGCGAATGGACGATTGCCGAACACGACAACAACCACTACGCCTACATGAACGCCTACAACGACGGCATCAACGAAGACTGGCTGATTTCTCCTGCCTTCGACCTTGAAGCATACACCAATGTCGTCCTGAACTTCAGAAGCGCCATGAACTACACTGGTCCTGACATTGAAATCTATTTCTCAAACAATTACGATGGCATTGACCCGACAACCGCTTCATGGTTGCCGCTTACCTGCGACCTCTCGCAAGGTTCCTGGACTTGGACCGAATCGGGCGAAATCAGCCTCGATGAATTCACCGGAACAAACTGCCACATTGCCTACAGATACACTTCAACGGAAACCGAAGCCGCCGGTTGGGAAATCGACGACATTATGCTGACCTCTGGCGTCAACACCATGCCTATCATTATGGCTGCACCTAGTTATATTAATGACTTCAGCTACACTTACGGCGAAGGCCCATCAGAAGCCACCACATACGAACTGAGTGCCGCCAACCTTGACGGCGAAGGCGAAATCATGCTCCTCGTCACTGAAGGCTTCGAAATCTCATTAGATGATGAAACCTACGGCGAAGAACTTGAAATTGCATACGCTGACGGTGTCATCACTGACCAGCCTGTCACGGTTTATGTTCGTATGAGCGAAGGCCTTGAAATCGGCGAATACGAAGCTGTCATCATGCACGAAGGCGGCAACGCTTACACCGAAGTCGACCTTGCCGGTGAAGTCATCAGTGCCGAACAACCTTACATCGATGCATTCATGCCAATGTATATCCAAGGCAATAATGGCAGCAACAACAACCGCGTTCCGGTCGCCATTGCCGTTTACCTTGAAAATCTTGAACCAAGCACCACTTACCGTTACACCAACCAATTCGTCGATGCTAACGACGGTGAAACCGTTGCCGGTGCAGGTAATGTCATTTACACCAACGCCGAAGGTTTCTACCGTTCGACCAACCCAAGCCTTTCAACTGAAGGCGGTTACGGTGAATTTACCACTGACGAAGCGGGAGAAGGTTTCGCCTGGTTCATCAACGAACCTACAGCCAACACCCGTTTCACCCCTGGCAATCAGGTCTACCTCCGCATCCGCATCAACGATGGTCATGATGGTACCACTGTCGACCAAATCTTCACAACCGAAGATTATGCCACGGTTCTCAATTTCGGCACAGAAAACGATGAATATCAAGGCACTGCATTCTATGCCAAGAGCATCGAAGAACCAATGAATTTCGTCATGATGTTCTCAAGCGACTATGACTGGCGTCCGACTTACTCAACCAGCATTGAAACCACTGGCGTTGATTATGCTAGCATCAACCAATATGCAGACTTCTACAAGGACGAAGTTGCTGGCAAGGACGGTTACTTCGGAGGTATCATTCCGAATGTCAACGAAGACGGCATCAACATTATCTGGGTTCTTGATGAGGAAAGCTACATCATCGGCGAATACTACACTGAAAACGGTGATGGCGTTTGGGGCAATGCTCAGACAGCCAACCCACAAGGTGGTCTTGACGAAGTCATCTTCATCGACCTCAGCGAATTAAGCGTTGATGAAAATGTTGACACGACGGTTGATGTCCAGATTTGGAATACCAAGGATGAAATCATCATTGAAAACCGCGACAATGCCCGTTACAACATGACGGTTTGCAACATTCTCGGTCAACCGGTGATGGCTACCGAAATCCAAGGCAACAGCACTGAACGCTTCAGCCACAATTTCGCTGCCGGCCTCTACATCGTGACCATGCAGAACAACGAAAACAAAGTTTCCGCAAAGATTATCGTCAGATAATTCGCGCTGAAACAGAATCTTAAAAGGGCGTGTCGGGGTTCCGGCACGCCCTTTTAAGTTAATCTGAAGGTAAAAAGCCATGTTGAAGACATTAGAGTTCTATTTGCCATCCAAATTATTTCTCGTCAAAAACTTCCGCATTTACTCTTCCGCTGTGGCGAAAAAGATTCATGCCAGTTTATTGTAAAATTGATGTCTAAAACCCTATCTTTGCCAGCAAAATTCACCAATTATGAAAGCATTTCCATTCCTAATGCTATTTCTCGCCTTGGTCTCATGCAGCACAAAGCCCAACGAAAGCGAGCAAGCCGCTGACGAGGTGATAAGCCGTTTTGCAGCGCAAGACCTCGACATCGAACTCCACGCCGACCTGCCCAAGACCGATGATGGCTGCGACCAGTTCACATGCGCCGTCAAAAATGGTCGTCTCACCATTCACGGCAGCAGCGGCGTCGCCCTTTGCCGCGGTTTCTACGATTATGTGAAAAGCCAGAAGGCCGGCATCAGCAGCTGGAGCGGCAAGCGTTGCGAACTGCCTGAGCAACTGACCGATACCGATGAAAAACAAATCATCTCGCCTTTCGCCCACCATTATTATTTCAATGTGGTGACTTACGGCTACACCATGCCTTATTGGGACTGGAGCCGTTGGGAAGCCGAAATCGACTGGATGGCGCTGCATGGCGTCGACATGCCTTTGGCCTTGGTCGCCAACGAAGCCATCTCGACCCGTGTGTGGAAAAAGATTGGCTTGACCGATGAGGAAATCAGCCATTATTTTGTCGGGCCAGCCCACCTGCCTTGGATGCGCATGGGCAACATCAGCGGCATCGACGGACCTTTGGACGATGCCTGGCACAATGACCAAATCGCCTTGCAGCATAAAATCCTCGACCGCATGAGAGCCTTAGGCATGACACCCATTTGCCCAGGATTTGCCGGATTTGTGCCGCAAGCCATCCAACGCCTTTATCCCGATGTCACCCTCACCGAAACATCATGGTGCGACGGTCATTTCCACAACTGGATGCTCTCGCCCACCGACACGCTTTTCATGCAGTTGAGCAAAATGTTCATCGAAGAATGGGAAAAGGAATTTGGCCCGAACCAATATTATATCATCGACAGTTTCAACGAAATGGAGACGCCATTCCCACCCAAAGGCAGCGATGAACGCTATGAACTGTTAGCCACTTACGGCGAAAGCGTCTACCAAAGCATCAAGGCAGGCAACCCCGATGCCGTGTGGGTGATGCAAGGCTGGATGCTTGGCTATCAACGCGATGTGTGGGACCAACCGACTTTGAACGCCTTGCTCAGCCGCGTCCCTGACGACAAGATGCTCATCCTCGACATGGCCGTCGACTACAACCAGAACTTCTGGCACAACAGCAAAAACTGGGACGAATACGAAGGCTTCTACGGCAAGCAATGGATCTACAGCGTCATCCCCAACATGGGTGGCAAGACCGCCCCGACCGGTGTCATGGAACATTATGCCAACGACAAACTGGAAGCCTTGCGCTCGCAAAACAAAGGACATCTCACCGGTTACGGCATGGCACCCGAAGGCATCGAAAACAACGAGGTGCTTTACGAACTCATCACCGATGGCGGTTGGACTGCCGACAGCATCATTTTAGACGATTGGATGGCACACTACTGCCAATGCCGCTACGGACAATACACGCCCGCCATGCAGCAGTTTTGGGATGGCGCAAGGCAAAGCGTTTACGGCAGTTTCACCGACCACCCGCGCTACAACTGGCAACTGCGCCCAGGCCTTTGCCGACAAGGCAGCGTCCGCTACGACAGCACTTTCCTTGACGCCGTCGAGAAGCTGCAAGCCGGCGCCGAAAGCATGAAAGGCAATTCGCTATTCGAAGCCGATTTAGCCGAAATGACGGTGATGTATGCTGGGGCCAATGCCGAAAAACTCACCCAACACATTGAAGATTTACTCGATGTCCAGCCGAGAGACGAAGCCGCAATTAAAGCAGAAATCCAACGCTTCGAGACCCTCATGCGCGACATGGACTTGCTTTTGGAGACGCACCCCACCCTACGCTTGGACCGTTGGCTCCATTACGCCCATCAGCACGGCGAGGGCGATGCCTACGAGCACAACGCCCGACGCCTCATCACCATTTGGGGGCCGCCCGTCGATGATTACTCGGCAAGAATCTGGTCAGGGCTTATCCGCGACTATTACCTGCCGCGCTGGATGGCATATTTCAACCAAAGACTCAGCGGCGAGCCTTTCGACTTCGCCGAATGGGAACGCCAATGGGTGGAAGAAAAGACAGGCGTCTCCGCCGTTGAAAAGCCTACGGATGTGGTGGAATTTTGCAAGAAAGTGATGGAGGAATGTAAGCTGGCGCAGGAATTTTTTCAGAAACAAATGCTATGCATTCAACGTAGTTAAATCTATCCCTTAAATCCGCAACCGATCTGCAAGAGTAATGAGTTCCAAAGTAGCAGGCCGGGAAGATGCCTTCAGGCCGTAGGGAATGGCATTTAGGTGTTTCCGTTGCACAAAATCCCCTTACCCCACGATGCGTCTTGAGGCAAT
>NZ_JBADWU010000006.1:0-9376 GCF_056203535.1 Candidatus Limimorpha sp.
AATGAAGAGATTGCTTCTTGGAATACCGAGAGGAACGCCGCTCAAAAGAGCGTCAATTGGCAGTTTAAGACTGTCGATGCCCGAATCAAACTGAAACATCTCTACCCTATATTGAACTTTTAAGTGTTACAAAATACTAGATAATGTAGTTGAAAATTGGATGCACATCAGTTTTGCGCTAGATAATGTAGCTGAGAATTGGGTACACATCAGTTTTGTGCTAAGTAATGTAGCTGGAAATTGGGGGCACACCAGTTTTGTGCTAAGTAATGTAGCTGAAACTGATAATGCTCTAATGATGTCTCGAGGAATAGTATCGTCTTTACCGGCTTCGGCCGTATGTGCTTTTATTTTTTTTTGTTTAACAATTTTAAATAGTTCAAAATGAAGAAATCCAACTATTTAAAGAAAAGCCTTAAGCTAGAAGATTACAGCAATGGAGTGAATCGCGTATTATCATTTCTCTCCACGCAGGCGCTTAAGGACGAGTTTCTGGCTCAAAAGGCCGTTGAACTCAAACATTGGGATGCCGAACTCTTCGCCTTCGTGGGCAAAAACCAGGAAGCCCGAATTGGTGTCCGCGAAAAATCAGACCAGCTGTCCCGCGAGTTAAGCTCGTTGCGTCTCGTGCTGAAGTCGTTGGCCAAGCATTGTGGCGATGACCAAAGCTCGGTGACGATGGAGGGCATCAAGGTGGTCGAGTCCGTCATCGGCAAATATGGCATGGTGTCGCGTTTGGCTGTGAGCAGCAAGATAACCGTCACCAGGGCCATGGTGCGCGACTTGAGGGAAGGCGATGCGCAGCTTTGCGTCGAAATGCTCGGAATAGGGCAGAAGGTCGACGAAATCGAGGCTGCCGTCGAAGCACTGGTCCAGCAACAGGCCATCCTGGCCCAAGCCATGGCAAGCCCGGAAGCCAAAATCCGTCTGCTCGACTTGAAAAACGGCTCGAAGGAAATCATCAATGCCGTCGGGCATTACCTTCAGGGCATGAGTCAAGTCAATCCGACGGCTTTCGAAGGGCCGTGGAAACTGTTCTGCTCCATCATTGATGATGCCAACCGCCGTTCGTACCACATTAAGGCTGAGTCGCAAGACGAAAAGGCAGCGGATGTTACGGTGAATGCCGAACAGGCATCCTAATTGAAGTCAGAGTCCTTTGCTATTAAAGACAAACTCTTGACTTTTTGTAGTTCAGTCTTGTCTGTTCCTGAAATTATTACTTGAGAAAGAACAGCCATTTTTTTCTCCGAGGGTGTCGCCGCGATGCCCTCGGTGTTTTTTAGTGAGAATTAAAAAATAACCTGTAACGATAACAACTGCTTTTTGCTTCGCTAAACACGGATTGGTTGGCGCGAGAAAAGAAATTTACTCATAATTTACTCTAAAATTTACTCCGTATTTACTTTCTACCGCCTTGGCGGAATTTTATTTTTCGAACCGCAGATTACACGGATGACGCTGATTTTACGCGGATTAAAACTTAAATGCGCCTTGCGCATGAATTGGCACGGATTGGCTGTCGCGAGAAAAGAGTTTTACTCATAATTTACTCTAAAATTTACTCCGTATTTACTTTCTGCCGCCTTGGCGGAATTTCATTTTTCGAACCGCAGATTACCCAGATGACGCTGATTTTACGCGGATTAAAATTTAAATGCGCCATGCGCAAGAATTGGCACGGATTGGCTGTCGCGAGAAAAGAGATTTACTCATAATTTACTCTAAAATTTACTCCGAATTTACTTTCTACCGCCTTGGCGGAATTTCATTTTTCGAACCGCAGATAAATGAAAAAGCCGCCCCAATGAGCGGCTTTTTTCATTTCAAATGAATTTGATATTAAGCATTCTTGATGTTCGGTTCTTCCAAGCCAAGGTGACGCTTCTTGTCGAGAGCTTTCAGATAGATGGCAATGAAGAGGGCAGCGACACCAAAGCAAGCGAAGATAATCAACGGAGTCGTGTAGTTGTAAGGAATGAATGTGTCGGTGGCACCGGCTTCAATGGCGGCTTTTGCAGCGATGACGGCTTCGTTGTTAGCGTTGCTGCTGACCAGCACATTACCGATGAGTTTCGGAACGAATGCAAGACCAATGTTCTGAACCCAGAAAATCAGGCAGTAGGCTGAACCCAAAATCTTTTCATCGATAATCTTTGGAACTGAAGGCCACAGAGCGGCTGGAACCAATGAGAATGAAATGCCCAAGATGACGATGGTAGCGTAAGCAATGAGTTTGCTGTGTGTTGCCGGCAATACGAAAGCGAAAACCAAGTGGCAGACAATCAACAGAATTGCACCCCAGATAAGCATTGTTGCACCCTTGCCTTTGTGGTCTAAGAATGAGCCGAGGAAAGGAGTGATGGCGGCTGCACCGATTGGGAACCAACGGAAAATGTTGGAGGCGGCAGTTGCCGAAATACCGTTCAAGTTGCATTGCAGCATGTTGGCGCCGTAACGCTGGAATGGGAAAATTGCTGAATAGTAAAGTACGCAGAGCAAGGCGACAACCCAGAAGCTCAGGCTTGAGAAAATCTTGCCGAGGTCGCTGACTTTGAATTCGTCTTCAGGATCTTTTTCTTCGGTGGCAAGACCGGCTTCAACCAGCTGCTTGTCGAATCTCTTATCCATGAAGGTGAAAACAATGAAGCAAATCAAGCCGATAAGCAGCAGCACGGTGCAGAAACCGACTGGCTTCACGATAGTAGGATTGATTTTACCGGCAATCAGTGGAGAGATTGAGAAGATGGCGAAAACACCCACGCGGGCGATAGCCATTTCGATACCCATGGCAAGAGCCATTTCCTTGCCTTTGAACCATTTGGCAATGGCTTTCGAAACGGTTGTACCAGCCATTTCGCAACCGCAACCGAAAATCATGAAACCAAGGCAAGACAGTTTGGCACTGCCGGGAAGAGTCACCCACCATGAATTCAGCCAGTTGCACATGGCTGTGGTTTGGAACCAATCACTGACACCAATGAATTTGATGGAAGCACCGATAAACATCATCGAGGCTGACAATACGCCAGTGAAACGGACTCCCATCTTGTCGAGGATGATACCGGCAATGATAAGGAAGCCGCAAACATTAAGGATGTATTCGGACAAAGCGTAGGTGCCGAAAACATCAGGAGTCCAGCCGCGTTCTACTTCGACGAGGCTTTGAAGTGGCGACATGACATCAACGAACATGTAGCCGAAAAACATCATCAATGCGATGAGAATCAGTGCAGTCCAGCGGGCTGCTTTGCTGTCGTTTAACAGCTGTTGAACTTTTTCTACCATTTGATTGTAATTTTATTTGTTAATACTAAATTGTTTGTCAATTATTTAAGTGGTTCAAAATCGTTCAAAAAGCGTTTTCTCCGACAAGCGCATGAACGCTTTTTGAACAATTTTTCTCCGCGCAAAGCGCCTTTGAACCTTTTTATTCAGGCAGTTGGACGATTTCCTTCTTGTAGCCGTTAAGGACTTTCTTTGCCATGGCTGCAACGTCTTCGCTGCTGATGCTGTTTAGGACTTCTTCGTAATCCTTCATCTGGTTGAAGCCATCACGTTGTTCAGCAACGATGCTGCTCATCCAGTAACGGTTGTTTTCAAGGTCTTCAGCATGTTTCTTCACAAGGAATTCCTTCACTTTCTTGAGGTCTTCCGGACGTGGACCGTTGTTTGAAACGTTGGCAAGTTCTGTCTTGGCAATGTTCATCAGCTTTTCGTGCATTTCCTTGTTGGTGTCGAAACCGATGAGGAACATGAAGTTGCCTTCCGGACGGTTGCCAACATTGCCCTGAACGCCGACACCGTAGGTGCCTCCTTCGTCTTCACGGATTTTTTCGGTGTAGACGATGTCCATCACATCGTTCAGGCATTGCATGGCGAGTTGGTTCTTGAGGGTGTATTCCATGGCACCGTTGTAAATCATGTAGCAGGTAGCCTTTGGAGTTTCCATTTGCTTTTCGTAGTGACAAATGTTGTCTTTCTTGGTGAGGCTCATACCGTTGTCTTTCCAGGTCTCGTTTCTCTTCTGCTTCTTCAGTGCGCCGAGGTATTGTTCTACCAATGGTTCGAAAGTGGCAGGGTCGATGTTGCCGACGAATGTGAAGACGAAGTTGTTCGGGTCGCTGAAGCGTTCCTGATAAAGTTTCAGGGCCTTTGCATAGTCAATCTTGTCGTAATCTTCTGCTTTCATACGCTTTACCAACGGATGTGAATCGTACATGACGGCATAGAGGCTGTCTCGGAAAGCGGTCATTGGGTCTGATTCGGCGTTAGCCAGCATCGATTTGGTGCGGGTCAGGTAAGATTGAAGGGCTTCTTCATCGGCGCGTGGTGCAGTAAAATATAAATAGGTGAGTTGGAGCATGGTCTCCAAATCCTTCACGGAGCAGCTGCCGCTCATGCCTTCAGTGTAGTTGTTGATGGAAGGATAAACGCTGGCTTTTTTGCCGGCCAAAACCTTTGGAAGGTCGATGGCACTGAAGTTGCCGACACCGCCCAATGTGGCCAATTCGTTGATTTCCTGCAAAGTGTAAGGATCATCCATGTCCATGACGGAATAACCGCCAAAGCTGTAGCCTGACATGACGATTTCGTCATCCTTGTAAGTGGTAGGCTTGTAGATGACCTTCATGCCATTGCTGAGGGTGAGTTCGGTAGTGCCGAAAGTGTCGTTGGTTTTCTTGTCAGTGATTTTGCCGCTCTTTGGCAGTTGGGCGATGAGAGGTTCGTCGGAAACGGTCTCGGTGTAGGCTTCGACTTCCATGGCGTTTGCCTTGTTGAAGTGGGCCAGCAATTCGTCCTTGGTAGGCAGTGTTTCGCCTTCTTTCTGTGGAGCAGTCAGGGCAATGGCAATGTTCTTTTCGGTGATAAGTTCCTGAGCGTAAGCGTTAATGGCTTCCAGAGGCAGAGCAGGCATGATTTGCGAAAGCAGTGCATATTCGTTTTCGATGCCCATCATAGGTTCGTTAGCCAAGAAATGGTTGAGGATAGGGTAGAGGTATCTGCCGTTGTCCTGCTTGTTGCGTTCTTCAAACTGGCTTTCGACTTGTCTGAGGTAATCGGCCTTGGCGCGTTCGTATTCCGAAGCGGTGAAACCGAATTGCTTCATGCGGTTGTTTTCCATGACGATGGCGCTGAGAGCTTCGTCAATGCCGTTGAAGTCTTTTGCGTAGGCAGCACTCGACCAAGCGTCCTTAGTGTCTGAAACAAAGTAAGTTCCGTAATAACCACCTGCGTAAATGAATGGAGGATTCGGCTTCTGGGTCAGTTCTTCCAAGCGGTTGTTATACATGCTTGAAATGATGTCGTTGACGTAGGTCGAAATCCAATAATCGAGTGAACCTCTTTCTTCCATCGGGGTGATGTCGTGCTTGTAATACACGCTGATCTGATAGCTGGTCTCTTCCTTGTCGGAAGCGATGGCAACCAATGGTTCGTCGTTGTCAGCGACCTGGAAACGTGTGCGTTCTGCTGGATTTTCAGCAGCCGGAATGGCACCAAACATGGTCTTCACTCTGCTTTCGATTTGATCGACATCGATGTCACCAACGATGATGATGCCTTGCAAGTCAGGGCGATACCATTTTCTATAATAGGCGCGCAGGGTCTCGTAATCGAAATTGGCAACCACTTGTTCGGTACCGATTGGCAGACGGGCACCGTAAGGGCTGTCTGGATACAGGGCTGGAAGCAAAGTTTCGTACATACGCATCATGGCGTTTTGTCCTTGACGCATTTCTTCCAGAATGACGCCACGTTCCTTGTCGATTTCTTCGTCTTCAAGTGAAACGTAGTTTGACCAGTCGTGCAAAACCAAAAGGCAGGAGTCAATCAAGCCGGGATTGGTGGTCGGGACGTTGGTCAGCATGTAGACGGTCTGTTCGATGCTGGTCCATGCGTTGACGTTTTCGCCGAACTTCACACCGTTGTGTTCCATGTAGTTAAGCAGATCCTTGCCTGGGAAGTGCTGTGTGCCGTTGAAGCACATGTGCTCGAGGAAGTGAGCCAGACCGCGCTGTTCTTCTTCTTCAAGAATTGAACCGACTTTCTGCGCAATGTAGAAATTGGCGCGCTGTGCCGGTTTCTCGTTGTGACGGATGTAATAAGTCAATCCGTTTTCCAATTGGCCAGTCCTGACGTTTGGGTCCAACGGACATGGCGGCATCTGCTGTGCGATGCTTGCCGTGGCAAAACCAGCCACTGCAAGGAAAAGTAATGCTAACTTTTTCATTTTTTGAATTATTTGATTGTTAAACTTTTAGACAATTTGACATTTGGACTTTTAGACTCTTTGACGGCCTTTTTTCGAGGCCGTCATTCCCGCGCAGGCGGGAATCTCATTATATTTTATAATGGACTATTTGACAATTAGACTGTTTGACATTTAGATAATTAGACATTTTGAAACTTTTGAGGTTTTGAACCGTTTTTACATTCGCAAAGGGTGTCATTCGCAAGCTCATTTTGCCCTTTGCTCTTTTTAAGTTGCCCTTTCAGGGCGTATGCGTGTTCAGAAAACATACTTCTTCTTTTCCTCCCAACTCCTAACACTTTAAAACTTCCCACTTAAAGGACGCACTCGGTGCGTCCTTACTTTCCACTTAATAAAGGTGTACCACATATTTCTCCTCAAAATACTCCTCCCTAAACCATTTGCTGACAGCCACTTTCTTGTGTTTCCAATATTTTGAGAGGGCATTGAATTCCGCCGTCAAGTCGCCACCTTTCAGGTAAAGGATGCCGCCAGCCTCAATATCACCTCTGATTCTCAACTTGTTGCCCGCCAGGTTGACGATTTCGGGCAAGGTCATGACGGCACGTCCGGTGATGAAATCGAATTTCTCTTTCACTTCTTCGGCGCGTTTGTGCTCTGCCACAACATTTTGCAAGCCGATGGCTTCTTTCACGGCATTGACCACGGTGATTTTCTTTCCTGTGCCGTCAATCAGATAGAATTCGGTCTGCGGAAACATGATGGCCAACGGAATGCCGGGGAAACCGCCGCCCGTGCCCAAATCCATGATTTTCATGCCGGGGAGCAATTCCATGTATTTTGCAATGGCGAGGCAATGCAAAACATGGTGCTCGTAGAAGTGATCCATGTCCTTTCTGGATATGACATTGATTTTGCTGTTCCAGTCTAAATACAAGTCTTTCAACTGGTTGAACTGCGCCTTTTGCTGTTCGCTCAGTTCGGGGAAATATTTGAATATTCTTGTTGTGTCCATACGGGTATAATAAACTGCCAAAAGTAGGAAAAAATATGGTTGGGTCGAAAAGAAATTTGTCGGAATTTGATTGGCAGCTAAAAATGACCGAAACAGCAATTGCAAACAGCCATTCGTTTGAGACAGCTTAAAAACAAAAAGTTCTGTGAAAAAACATTGAATGGCATGAGAAAACTCTGCCGTATGGTTCGGGAATAAAACAGTAAAAACCAGATTTAAAAAGAACGGTTTCTGTCTAACTCGAAGATTTCCAAATCCTTGAATGTTTTTCCATCAATGACCAGACGTATCATCGTGATTTTCTTGTGGAAGCCTGTTTGTCCGGCAGCCCCCGGATTGATGTGGAGCAGATTCAGTTTTGGGTCATTCATCACCTTTAATATATGTGAATGCCCGCAAATGTAAAGATTCGGTTTTTTCTCATTTAAAATGTATCGTATCTCAGGCATATATTTTCCGGGATAGCCGCCGATGTGGGTCATGTATACATCGATGTCTTCAATGTGAAAGAATTGGTCTTCAGGATATTGCATCCTGATCACATGGTCATCGCAATTGCCGTAAACGGCGCGTAAAGGCTTGAAAGCGGCCAACTGTTCGGCGGTTTCGATGTTGCCTATGTCGCCGGCGTGCCAGATTTCATCCACATCCTTGAAAAAGCTGAATACTTGCGGAATGAGCGTGCAATGTGTGTCGGATATGATGCCGATTTTTTTCATGGAAACATGGGATTATGAGGTCACGAGGTCATGGGTGTACGAGATTTTTAGTCTCGCGGTCTCGTGACCTCGAAACCTCGTTTTCAATTAGATGTTAAACATGACACCAAGACTCAGCACTTCCTTAAACTGCACTTTCGAGCCTTCGATAGGTGTGGTTGATGACAACCCCGTGGCTGGGTCGATGTTGTAGAAAGGAACGTCGTAGTCGTAAATCAAGTGGGTCGCGATGCTGCAATTGAGCCATGAATTGATTTTCAGCAGGAGCTGGTTCTGCCAGTCGACGTCGATTCTTAAAGGATGGTCGAGGTAATTGGAGAAGAGTTCCAGCTTTGAGTTGAAGCTGATGTTTTCGGCAATCGGCACGTCGAGTTTTGCAACGAGTCGGGCACCGAATTCATAGCGTGCGTGTTTGCCGGCTTCTACACCGTAAGCACCGTTTTCTGCTAACAAGGAATCGCTTACAATCGTGACGCGGCCTGTGATTGGGGCAAAATTCAATGAGAAATACTTGTTTGGAACCCATTCGGCACCGACGCCCAAGGTGATGTAACCCGGAGCAAGAAATTTTGAAATGCGTTGTGCGGAATCAATTTCGTAGTTGAAACCATTGGCGAATTGTGAGCGGAATGCCAGTTCCAAACTGTAGTTCAGCTTTTCGGTTGCCTTCAAACCGGCCAGTGAAGTGAGTTCGATTTTGTCGTCGGTCTTGATTGGCTTGTCCTTGAAATTGAAATAGCTGTAGCCAAGTGATGTGCTCAAGGTGTTGTCCCATTTGAATCCGTTTTTTGCATAGTTGGCTTGATAATTCAGCGTCCCAATCCAGTTCAAGGCATTCTGACCGCCGGCAGCCCAGTTGGTGAACGAACTTTGGGAAAAATTCAATCCGACAGTTCCTTTGGTAGTCCAAGGTTTTGTTTCTGCGTTTTCTTGAGCAAATGAGGCCGATGCAAATGCGGCCATCATGAGGGTGAAAATTACTTTTTTCATGTGTGTAAGATATTGATTTAAAGATTTAATATTCAAGATTTAAAGATTTGACATTTGGACTATTTGACTATTTGACATTTAGGCTGTTTGACATTTAGACTGTTTGACATTTGGACTTTTGGAATTACGAGACCGCAAGACTTCGGGATTGCAAGATTTTTGAAAAACTGAAAACCAATAACCGATAACTGAAAACTGATAACTGATAACTGATAACTGATAAGGTATGTTCTATTAATTCATAAATTCGAGTGGAAGCCGTTCCACAAGAGTCAATCTTTCGGAATCAGTCGCTCCTCAGAGGACTTTGGCTGTCGATAGCGTTCGTTTATCCACTCATTGACATGTTGTTTTTGACGATTTGACACGTATGGGCACAGTTATCCCTTGCAGGTGATAAGCTGTGGCTGGTAAATGTTGATCTGTACATATCTGAAT